>JAEZPL010000827.1 GCA_023413605.1 Pseudomonadota bacterium | reverse complement strand
GTGCAAGGCCTGCCACACCATCGAAGCCGGCGGCCCGAACCGCGTCGGCCCGAACCTGCACGGCGTCGTCGGCCGCAAGGCCGGCGCGGTCGCCGGGTTCAACTACTCCGAGGCCATGAAGGCTGCCGGCGACTGGGACGAGGCCAGCCTGGACAAGTATCTGGCCGACCCGAAAGGCGCTCTGCCCGGCAACAAGATGGCTTTCGCCGGCGTAAAGAACGAGCAGGCCCGCAAGGATCTGATCGCCTTCCTGAAGAAGAACAGCTGATCTGAGCGTTTCGCGTTTTTTCGAAACGCTTGACCACAGTCAAGGAGAAGGGAGCATCCATCCGTAAAAGTGAGGCCACAATCGTTCACCGATTGCGTCATCACAGGATGATGACATCTCCCGGTTTTGCCTCGCACGCCCATCGGCCCACGGCCGGTGGGCCTTTTTTCTGGCACCGATGGCGGCAGCGCGCCCATGTCCCAAGCCCCCGGTTCATGTGCTCAACTCTAGCCGGCGGGTGATGGCGATCGCGTCGAGGAACGCTTCGTCGTGGCTGACGACCAGCAAGGCGCCGTCGTAGGCGCGCAGCCCGGCCTCCACCGCCTCGATGGACTCGATGTCCAGATGGTTGGTCGGCTCGTCGAGGATGAGCAGCGACGGCGGTGCCGCACCCCCCAGGACACAGGCCAGGCCGGCGCGCAGTCTTTGCCCACCGCTGAGAGTGAACACGGCCTGCAACGCGGCGTCGGCCCGGAACATGAAGCGGGCCAGCGCCGCCCGGCAGGCGTTCTCGTCCGCTTGGCCGTTCAGACGCCGGAAATTGTCCCGGATGGTGGCGGACGGGTCGAGCAGGCTGACCCGCTGGTCGAGCATGGCGACGCTGGTCATGACCCGGACCATTCCCTCCCAAGGCGGCAACGCACCCGCGATCAGGGCCAGCAGCGTCGTCTTTCCGGAGCCGTTGGGACCCGTGACGGCCACGCGCTCCGGTCCGGTGATGGCGAAGGTCAGATCCCGGATGACCGGCCGGTCCGGTTGATAGCCGGCGGTGACGGCGTCGATCCGAAGCACGGTCTTGCTGCCGGGCAGTCCGGTCGGCGGCAGAACGACCGACAAGGGCTGTAGAACCTCGATGCGAGCGCGGGCGGACGCCGCGGCGTCCAGCGCCTCCGCCCGGCGCCGTTCGGCCAGACGGGCGTTCTCGCCGCTGGTGCCCTCGCTGCGGTCCTTCCGGGCGCCCAGCAGGATGCGGGGCGTACCGCCCTTGGCGGCATTCCGTTGGCCGGCGCCGTCCTTGCGCGCCTTCCTTTCCGCCGTGACCTGCGCGCTGCGGGCGACATCGGCCACGCGCTTCTCGGCATCGGCCAGATCGTGCCGGGCGGACTCCAGTTCCAGGGCCTTGCGTGCGCGGTAGTGGCTCCAGTTGCCGCCGTACCGGGTGGCGCCGAGCGAGGTCAGCTCGACAATGGCGTCCATCCGGTCGAGCAATTCCCGGTCGTGGCTGACGACGATGGCGCCGGCCCGCCAGGAGGCGAGCAGGTCGATCACCGCATCGCGGCCATCCCGGTCCAGGTTGTTGGTCGGCTCGTCCAGAAAAATGAAATCCGGTTCGGCGAAGACGACCGCGGCAAGGCCGGCGCGCGTGCGCTGACCTCCGGACAGGGCGGGCAGAGGGGTTTCGGGGGAGGCGTCCAGACGGACCCGGCCGAGGGCGGACAGGATACGGCTTTCCAGGGTCCAGTCGGCCTCCGCAAGCTCCTCGACACCGGCCTCGCCGCTTTCGGCACGGCGGAGCAAGGCCAGCATGGCGGTCGCGCCGAACAGGTCGGCGATCGTGTCACGCGGGTCCACATCGACCGTCTGGCGCAGGACGCCCAGGCTGCCGTTGACGGACACGGTGCCCGACCGGGGGCGCGTTTCACCCGCGATCAGCTTGAGGAGCGTGGACTTTCCGGTGCCGTTCCGCCCAACCAGCCCGGCCCGTTCCGGACCGAAGCTCAGCGTGATGTCGGAAAGGACGGCGCGGTCGTCAGGCGTGGACCAAACGATGTCGGTCAGAGTGATGGTTGCAGGCATGGGCGTGATTTTCCCCAATGACAAAGCAATCTGGCGTTGCGTTCGGGGTAAAATCCATGACTGCACGCATCCTGTTGAAACCGGCGATTTCGACAAATTATGTTTGAAGGCCCATTTGGTCAAGGCGATGCGGTTTTGTCTACAGCTTGCACGGTCGTTGCGAATGCGTATCATTATCCGTTTAAACGCACCATCGCCGCCGAACCATGCCGCTGTTGCCAGACCGGAATCACATAATGGGAAACCCAAGCGACCTTCCAATCCTGCCGCAATTCCGGCCAGGCCCAGAACCGTGCCCCCGAACGCGTAACGACACGTCCAAGGCCGGCGCAACCGCCGACAAGCTGGCGCGCGGACGGATGGTGGTCGCGCTCGACGCCCTGTTGTCCCTGCGGAACGTGACGCTGGCGGCAAAGCAGCTTGGGCTTCAGACATCGGCGCTCAGCCGTCTCCTCGGCCAGCTGCGGGAGGAGTTGGGCGACCCCCTGTTCATCCGGTCGGGGCGCGGCCTCGTCCCCACCCCTTTCGCCGAGGCGCTGCGCCCGAAGGTCCAGGCGCTCGCCCGGGAGATCGACGCGCTTTTCCAACCACAGGCCGACGACACGCCGGTGGAGCCGCCGTTCGATCAGAGCTGGAACGTCCCGACCGGCATCGCCGTGCCGCCGCTGGGCGTCCGCCCGTCCACTCTGCTGGAAGGGCAGCCCTCGCCCGCTGAGTTGGCGGCGAATCTGGACCGGATCGGCCCCGATGCCCCGCCCTGCGACAGGCTGGCCCGCCACATCGGCGTGCTGGGCATCGGCGGCGGCGGCCATGGCCGGCCCCTGACCACCGATGAGGCCGAAGAGGCGATGTCCATCATCCTGGCCGGCGAGGCGGACCCGGTGCAGATCGGCGCGATGCTGGGCATGATGCGCATGCGCGGCTCCACAGCCCCGGAACTGGCCGGCTTCGTGCGGGCGATGCACGCGCACGTCGCCGGCCGGCTGGGCCGGACGATCCGGGCCGACATCGACTGGCCCTGCTTCACCTCGCCCAACTACCACAACCCGCCCTGGTTTTTTCATGCGGCACTTCTGGTGGCGCAGGCCGGCCATCGGGTCGTGCTGCACGGCAGCACGGGGGGTGGGGCGACGTCCGGACGGTACGAGGTGATTGCAGACGCCCTCGGGATCCCCGTCTGCAAGACCGTCGACGACATCGCGCCGGCCCTGGCGGCGAACGGCGTTGTCTATATCCCCCTGGCCGCCCTGGCCCCGCAGATCTTCCAACTCGTGAACCTGCACCGGCTGACCCAGACCCGCTCGGCCGTGTTCGAGGCGGTCCACCTGCTGAAGCCCGCCAACGCCAAGACCAGCCTGCTGGGCGTGGCGAAGCCGTCCTACCGGGAACTCCACCGCGACACCGCCCGGATCCTGGGTTGGAAGCACATGGCGGTGCTGGGCGGCGTCCGCGACGTCGCTCAATTGACCCCCTTCCGACCGACCAGCATCCTTCGTCTCGTCAACGGCAAGCCCGACGATCTTGCGCTGCCCCCCGCCATGCCCCAGCCGCCGGCCACTCCACGGCCGCGAGGCACCAGCCTGGAATATTGGCAGGGGGTGTGGACCGGCGGCATGCGCGATCCCAGGGCGGAGCGCATCATCGTCGGCACCGCGGCCTTTGCGCTTTTCTCCCTTCCGGGATCCTCCGGGATGACCTTTGACGAAGCCTTGCAGCGGGCCGAGGCGCTTTGGAAGGCGAGGCGCTCCCGCTGATGGCGGAGCGCCTCCATGGAATGAGAATAATTCTTATTATCTATGTGATTTTTCCGCAACACCACGCGGCCCATCCCAAAGGATCCCCAGCTCGGTTGCAATCTTGCCGAGTTTATCAATAAAGACAATGAATTGAAAATAAAAGGAAATCTCACACCACCCGTCTCATTCTCCCCGTTTCTCCCCAACGCGTCGTTCACCGCGACGGCCGCGCTTGTGCAGCCCGAACCACTCCTGGCATAAGGTGCGATTTTGCAATTTAGAATTATTCTGAACTATGACCGTTGTCGGGAGGAACTGCCCGCTTGGTAGATACCGGCGACTGTCCGTCGACCTTGCCTAGACGAATTTCCGGGAGAGCATAATGCCACAGAACAACGTCCCCGACCGCCTCAGACCCATCCTCGCGGGTGCCGCCGCGACGGCCGGCCTGGCCATGACCTTCTCGTCCCTGTCGACGGTGGCGGAAGCGCAAACGGCCGGTTCGGGAAATGGGCCGGCGCCGGGTGCGTCCGCCAACGATGCCCTGGTTCTCGACCCCGTCAAGGTGGGCGCCACCGGCGTCCAGGCGACGGGCAACGTCAATGAGACGCCCACCGGGATTTCGCGCCTGCCGGAAACGGTGAAGGAGATCCCGCGGGTCGTCAACGTCGTCCCGCAGGAAATCATCGAGCAGCAGCGCGCCACCACGCTGGAACAGGTTCTGAGGAACGTCCCGGGCATCACCATCTCGACCGGCGAAGGCAACGGCGGCCTGAACGGCGACCAGTTCCGCATCCGCGGCCTGTCGGCCCGCGGCGACATCTACACGGACGGCCTGAAGGATTTCGGCGTCTACACCCACGATGTCTTCAACACGGAAGACGTCGAAGTCTTCAAGGGGCCGACGGGCACCGGATTCGGCGTCGGCAATTCCGGCGGCGTCATCAACCAGGGCACCAAGAAGGCCGGGCTGGAGTCGCGGTACAGGGTCGAGCAGTCGGTCGGCACCGGTCCCCTCTACCGCACGACGGTCGACGTCAACCAGAAGCTCAGCGACACGGCGGCGCTCCGCCTCAACGGCCTGTACCACAAGCAGGACGTCGCGGACCGCGACAAGGCCAAGGCCGACCGCAAGGGCGTGGCCGTGGACCTGGGCCTGGGCCTGGGCACCCCGACCACCTGGCACTTCAACTACGCCTACCTGAAGGGCGACAAGACCCCGGACATGGGCCAGCCGATGGTCCAGGGCCGCGACGGCGTCTTCCGCCCGGCGGGGGAGTTCGGCCTTGACCGGTCCATCTCCTACATCCGCAACCTCGACCGCGACGACACGGAAAACCACATCCTGACGTCGACCTTCGCGCACGAGGTGAACAAAAACCTGTCCCTTTACAACGACACGCGCTGGAGCCATTACCGGCGTGACTTCGCCGCCACCAACCCGGCGGCGCTGAGCGGCGCGGCCGCCAACCAGTTCCTGCGGGGCGGCAACCCGGCCGTGACCTACGGGGCCGGCGGCGGCATGGCCTTCACGCAGGATGGCTGGGGCGTCCAGAACATCGCCGGCGCCAAGGCGGAAGGCGAACTGTTCGGGCTGCGCCACCGCGTGAACGGCGGCGTCGACCTGAGCTATCAGAAGGACGAGCGGCGCAGCGGCAGCTGGGTGAACCGCACCGCCAACCAGACCGTGCGGACGCCCGTTCACACCTACGCCGCGAACACCTTCATCACCTATCCCGCCACCGGCGGCCGCGAGGCCAACGTGGCCAACACCGGCCTGTTCATCACCGACCGCGTGTGGCTGCTCGACCAGCTTTCGGTCCAGGGCGGCGTGCGTTGGGATTACTTCCGCACCAGCTTCAGCGCGACCGACCCCGCGATCGCCGGCGGCACGGCCACCACCCGCGCCTGGAGCCCGTCGGTCAGCCTGATCTACGAGCCGACCAAGGATTCGTCGATCTACGCCTCCTACTCCCGGTCCAACAAGCCCATCGGCACCGACATCGCCGCGGCGGTGACCAACGGCACGGCCGAAACGCCGAACGCCGCGCGGAGCTTCGACCCGGAAAAGACCGATCTCTATGAAATCGGCGGCAAGGCCGACTTCATGAACGGCCGCCTGGGCGTCAACGGCGCCGTGTTCCATGCCGAGAAGAGCAACACCTACTCGGTCGACCCCGTCACCGGCACCGTGACCGACGGCTTCTCGGAAGCGGGCCTCGGCACGCGCGTCCGCGGCTTCGAGGTCGGCGTCAGCGGCAAGCTGACCGAGGCGTGGTCCATCTACACCAACTACGCCTACCTCGACGGCAAGGTGACGGACTCCCGCACCAACCCCGCGCTGGTCGGCAAGACGGCGCCCAACGTGCCGAAGCACAACGCCAACCTGTGGACGACCTACGCGTTCGAGGTCGGCATCCCGGGCCGGTTCACGGTGGGCGGCGGCGTCCAGTACGCGTCGGAATATTGGGCGGACAGCGCGAACACCGGTCGCGTTCCCGACACCGTCTCGGTGGATGCCCTGGTGTCCTACGAGTACCGGAACCTGTCGCTGGCGCTCAACGGCTACAACCTGACCGACCATCGCAACTACAGCTCGGCCTTCAACGCCAGCCGCGCCGTGCCCGCGCCGGGACGGACGGTGTTGCTGACCGCCGGCCTCACCTTCTAACCGGCACCATCTGATCCGAATGGCCGGACCGTCCCCTGGGGCGGTCCGGCCGATTTTCGTTTTTCGCGAGGGCTTCCCCGTTGCTGTTGCAGATCCCCGACATTCTCACCGCCGATGAGGTCGCGCATTGCCGGGCGGTGCTGGAGGCCTCGCCCTGGGTGGACGGCCGTGCCACCGCGGGCGAGCAGGCGGCGCAGGCCAAGTTCAACCTGCAAATCCCGGAAGAGAGCGAGACGGCGCGCGAACTGGGCGTCGTCATCCTGCGGGCGCTCGCCCGCAACCCGACCTTCAACTCGGCCGCCCTGCCGCTGCGCGTGCTGCCGCCGATGTTCAACCGGTACGACCGGGACATGACCTACGGCTGCCACGTCGACAACAGCATCCGCACCATTCCGGGGACGGGCGGCATGCGCATGCGCGCCGACGTTTCCACCACCATCTTCCTCAGCGATCCCGGCGACTATGACGGGGGCGAGCTGGTCGTGGAGGACACCTACGGCACCAAGGCGGTCAAGCTGCCGGCGGGCCATGCGGTGGTCTATCCCTCCAGCAGCCTGCATCAGGTCAGCCCCGTGACGCGGGGCAGCCGCTGGGCGTCCTTCTTCTTCACCCAGTCCCTGGTCAAGGACGACGGCCTGCGCGCCATGCTCTACGACCTGGACGTGGCGATCATCGAGCTGCGGCAGGAACTGGGGGACAAGCACCGCGCCGTGCTGTCGCTGGTGAACCATTACCACAACCTGCTGCGCCGCTGGGCGGAGGTGTGATAGCCGCTGTGACGGAAAGCGTGAAAGGCGTGTTGGCGGGCGGCGTGCACCATCCCTCCCCCGCCACAGGCGGAAACGGCAGCGGTGGCGGGTTGGGCATCATCGACGTCCAGCTGGCGCTGGGGCAGGCCTGCCTCGACCGGGGCGGCGCGGAGCAGGCTCAGGCCGTCGAATGGTTCCGCTGCGCCGCGCGCAGCGGCGATGCGCGCGCCGTCAACATGCTGGGGCGCTGCCACGAGCACGGCTGGGGAGTTCCGGCCGATCCCCAATTGTCAGCGGCTTATTACCGCAAGGCAGCGGACCTCGGCGACGTGTGGGCGCTGTTTAACCTGGGCGACCTGTATTGCCGGGGCGAAGGCGTTCCGGCCGACGACGAGGCGGCCTACCGGCTCTACGCGGCGGCGGCCCGGAAGGGTCATGTGAAGGCCCTCAACATGCTGGGCCTGTTCCACGAATGCGGACGGGCGGTCCCGGTGGACGGTGCTGCTGCCCGCGCCTTCTTCAAGGCGGCGGCCGAGGGCGGAGACTGCTGGGGCCGTTTCAACCACGCCCGCATGCTGGTCGAGGACGGCGCGCTGGAGGAGGCTCTGCCCTGGTTCCGGCGGGCGCTCGACACCGGGTTCCCGGACTTTTACCGCAGCATGGCCGCGGCGCTGGCGGAGCATCCCGACCCGCGGGTGCAGGCGCTGGCCCGGCACGCCGCGATGCTGGCCCGCCAAGGACACCGCCCATGATCGTTCCGCCCGGCACCGTGTCGCTGTCCGACTACGAGCGCCACTTCGCGGCCCGCGTCGATCCCGCCATCCGTG
>JAEZPL010000117.1 GCA_023413605.1 Pseudomonadota bacterium | reverse complement strand
CCGGCGTGCCGCGGGTGATGCGGTCGGCGTCGTCGCGCCCGTCGGCCTCCACCGCCGAGACCACCGCCAGCACGGTGCCGCGCCCGGCCCCGCGCAGCAGCGTGATCAGCGAGCGCATGGCCTCCGCCACGTCCACCGCGCTGGGCAGGCCTTCTTCCGGCGTCGTCTTGCCGTCCACCAGCCGGTCGATCAGGTGGTCGCGCAGGCGGGGCAGCAGCACGTCCAGGATGATGGGCGCGGTGGGGCGCAGCAGCGCCTCCAGCATGCGGCCCGGCGGCTGGCCGACCATGACCGCCAACGGGTTCATCGGCTTCGGCACCAGACGGGGTCGGTACGGCTCCAGCAGGGCCAGCACCTCGTCGGCGCGCATGGGCGTGATGGTGCCGCGCAGCAGCCGGGCGAGCGTCACCGCGTCGCGGGCTTCCCGCACGCCGCGCAACGGGGCCGGCGCGCAGCGCAGTGCACCGGGGCGAAGGACGGCGCGATCAGAAACAGCGGCTGGAATTGCGGCTGGAACAGCGGAGGGCAAAAGGGCGCGCGGCGGCACGGCGCGCTGGCGCGTCTCCTTCTGCTGCCGCCACATCGGCCACATTGCTTCCCCTCATCTTGCGGTGACTGGAACCGGTTCGACTCGACTATGGGGTGAGGGAGTGCTCCTTTCAAATGGATATTTTTTAGATATTTGGAGTACTCAGAAATATACTTAAATGTGCCCGCGCATTGTTTCGAATTTCGTTCGATGGGCAGTGCGGCCGGCCGCGACACGGCGCTTGGCGTCGCCATCCAATCGGAGTATCCATACAAGAAGTGTGGCCTTGAGGATGGTATGGCGGACGGTTCGGTGAGCGGCGGCATCAGGGACGCGAACGGGCGGCTGGTCGATCCGGATTCACCCCTGGCGCTTCGGGCACACCGCACCAACCTGCTGAACGTCCCGGCGGAGGTGCTGTGCACCGAAGGCTTCAACGACGCGCCGCGCCGCCTGCGCATCGGCGGCACCCGCAACGAACACGCGACGCTGTTCGAGGCGCTGGACGAAAGCCCCGGCAGCCTGATCGCGGCCGACATCTTCCAACACTACATGGCCTCCACCTTCGGCCTGAACCCGGACTTCTCCGGGGCGGAAGGGGCGGACGGCAAGCGGCGCTACCGCGCCAGCTATCTGCGCCTGCTGAAGGGCTGGATGTTCGACAGCAACGCGTCGGAGGGGGCCGTGCTGAAGGGCTGGGTGGAAAGCCGCTTCGGCCTGCTGCCCACCTATCACAAGGAACCGATCAAGCGTTTCGCGTCGGAGGCGTGGCAGAGCTATGGGGAGGAGAAGCTCTCCACCCGCTTCCACAACAACAACATCCACTTGCAGCTCGACCTGATGTATGAGTATTGCCAGTGGTGGATGCGGCGCGGCTGGCCCGATGCGCCGATGCCGTCCCGCGCCAGCCACATCCGGCTGTACCGCGGCGTCAACAATTTCGAGGAACACCACATCGTCGAGCGCCCGGACCGGCGCACGGCGGTGCTGCGCCTCAACAATCTCTGCTCCTTTTCCATCGAGCGCGACATCGCCGGCCAGTTCGGCGACTACATCCTGGAAACCTGGGTTCCGCTCACCAAGGTCGTCTTCTTTCGCGACATTTTGCCCCGCTATCCTTTCAAGGGCGAGGGCGAATATCTGGTGGTCGGCGGGGATTACAGGGTGGGGGTGTCGCTTCTCTGACAACCGATCACGGGACACGATCCGGCCCCCATGACACAACAGCCCATTACCCGACATTCGATCCGTTCGCGCGCGCTGGGCGCCTATCTCGGGCTGGCCTGCGGCGACGCGCTGGGCGCCACGGTGGAGTTTCTGACCAAGGGCGAGATCGCCCACCAGTACGGCGTGCACAAGCACATCAAGGGCGGCGGCTGGCTGAGACTGCCGGCCGGGCAGGTGACCGACGACACGGAGATGTCGATCCACCTCGGCCGCGCCATCCTCAGCGGCCCGGAGTGGGACGCCCGCCGCGCCGCGGAGGAGTTCGCCGTCTGGCTGAAAGGCGTTCCCGTCGATGTCGGGGACACGACGCGGCGCGGCATCCGCCGCTTCATCATGCATGGCACCCTGTCGGAGCCGGAAAGCGAGTATCACGCCGGCAACGGGGCGGCGATGCGCAACCTGCCGGTGGCGCTGGCCACGCTGGGCGACGATGCGGCGTTCGAACGCTGGACGCTGGAGCAGGCGCACATCACCCACTGCAACGCGCTGTCGGACGCCGCGACGCTGACGCTTGGCCGCATGGTGCGGCGGCTGGTGATGGGCGGCGGCGTGCTGGACGTGCGGGACGAAATCAACGCGCTGATCGCCCGGCACCGTCAGTTCAAGTTCCAGCCCTACCGCAACCTGTCCACCGCCTTCATCGTCGATACGATGCAGACGGTGATGCACTATTACTTTCAGACCGATTCGGTGGAAACCTGCGTCGTCGAAACGGTGAACCAGGGCGGCGACGCCGACACCACCGGCGCCATCGCCGGCATGTTGGCCGGCGCCACCTACGGCGTGGAGAACATTCCGCCGCGCTGGCTGCGCAAGCTGGACCGCAAGGTCCACGACGAGATCCGCGCCCAGGTGGACGGGCTGCTCGCCTGCGCCCCGGCGCTTTGCAAAGGGTGACCCGACATGGCCGACGTGATCTTCTACGAAAAGCCGGGCTGCGCCGGCAACGCGCGCCAGAGGAAGCTGCTGGCCGACGCCGGCCACACCGTCCACGCCCGCGACCTTTTGTCCGAGCCGTGGACGGCGGAGAGCCTGCGCCCCTTCTTCGGCGACCGGCCGGTGGCGGACTGGTTCAACCGCGGCGCTCCGGCGATCAAGGCCGGGGAGGTCGATCCGGACGCGCAGGACGAGGCCTCGGCCCTCGCCCTCATGTCGGCGAATCCGCTGCTGATCCGCCGCCCGCTGATGCAGGTGGGCGACCGCCGCGACTGCGGGTTCGAGGCCGAGCGGGTGGACGCCTGGATCGGGCTTGCGGCCGGTGCGCCGAACGAGCGGCTGGAGGGCTGCGTCCGGCCGCACATGCCGCCGTGCCCGCAACCCGCCAAGTCCTGATGCCTGCAAAGGGGTGACGGAACCCCACCCTGTGTCGTAGGTTTGTCGCCCAGTGTAAGGAACCGGACAACATCGGCAACAGGGGCCAACCCATGTGCGAACTGCTGGGCATGAGCGCCAACGTGCCCACGGACATCTGCTTCAGCTTTCGCGGGCTGATGCGCCGCGGCGGACAGACCGGCCCGCATCGGGACGGGTGGGGAATCGCCTTCTACGAGGGCAAGGGCTGCCGGTCCTTCCACGACCCGGCGCCGAGCTGCGAGTCTGAGATCGCGCGGCTGGTCAGCAGCTATTCCATCAAGTCCTGCACGGTGATCTCGCACATCCGCCGCGCCAACCGCGGCCGGGTCGGGCTGGAAAACACCCACCCCTTCACGCGGGAGCTGTGGGGCCGCATGTGGACCTTTGCCCACAACGGCCAGCTGAAGGGCATCAAGCAGCGCACGCTGACCTTCTACGCGCCGGTCGGGTCCACCGACAGCGAGCACGCCTTCTGCTGGCTGCTCGACCAGATCCGCATGCATTACCCGGAGCCGCCGAAGAACCCCGCGGCGCTGACGCGGCTGGTGCGCGACATCGCCGCCGACCTGGGCAAGCTGGGCGTGTTCAACATGCTGCTCAGCGACGGGCGATACCTGTGGTGCCACTGCGCCACCAACCTCGCCTGGCTGACCCGCAAGGCGCCCTTCGGCCCGGCGACGCTGATCGACGACGACATGAGCGTCGATTTCGCCAAGGAGACGACGCCGGACGACGTCGTCACCGTCGTCGCCACCCGCCCCCTGACCCGCGACGAGAATTGGAACGTGATGAAGGCCGGCGAAATGGTCGTGTTCCGCGGCGGCATTCCGGTCCGCTGACCGGGGATTGTTCGCGGCTGCGCAACGGTCATTGCCGAACCCGGCTCTCAATCGATCGGCGCAACGGGCGTATGGTCCGGACCGAGACACATCGAAGCGACGCGCAAAGCCCCGGGCGACAGCCCCGGCGGCGGCTCCGCTTCCAACCATCGGACCGATCATGAAGCTCCTGCACATCGATTCCAGCCCGCTCGGCGACGCCTCCGTTTCCCGCCAGCTGACCGCCTCCCTCGTCGAGGCGGTCCGGAAGGCCGCGCCTGACGCCGAGGTCAGCCACCGCGACCTCGCCGTCGCCCCGCCGGACCACCTGACGGGCGAGCTGATGCAGGTCGTGAAGTTCCGCAACCTGGATGGCCTGAACGCCCGCCAGAAGGAGGAGCTGGAGCTGACCGACGCGCTGGTGGACGAGTTCCTGGCCGCCGACGTCGTGGTCATCGGCGCGCCGATGTACAACTTCACCGTCCCGACCCAGTTGAAGGCCTGGATCGACCGCATCGCCCAGGCGGGCCGCACCTTCCGCTACACCGAGAACGGGCCGGTCGGCCTGGCCGGCGGCAAGAAGGTCTTCATCGCCTCCTCGCGCGGTGGCGTCTACTCCACCAGCGATGCGATGCGTGCGCTGGATCACCAGGAATCCTTCCTGCGCACGGTGCTGGGCTTCATGGGCGTGACCGACGTGACGGTGATCCGCGCCGAGGGCGTCGGCATGGGCCCCGAGGCCCGCGCCAAGGCGATGGACGCCGCCCAGCGCGAAATCGACGCGCTGGCCGTTCCGGTCGCGGCGTAAGTCTGGGGTGTAAACGCGGATCGGTGGCGGTGGGCTTACCCCATCGCCTCGCCGATCCGGCGCACCGCTTCGGCGAGGGGCAGGTCGAGGCGGGTGATGTTGTGCTGGGCCAGGAAGCGGGCCTCGTTCTTCGACAACTCGCCTTCGATGACGGCCCAGTGCCGGTCGGACGAGCGCTTGGCGATCTGGCGGCCGAAGGTCCGCTGAATCTCCTGGTCGAAGCGGCAGCCGAGATAGAGGAAATGCCGGCCCGCCCGCCGCTCCTGCACGATGGCGGGGATCGGCGTCTGGATGTCGATCTCCGTCAGGATCTCGACGAAGTCGCTGTCGGAAATCAGGTAGTTGCCGGCTGGCGTCACGCTTCCCGACGGCTTGTAGAGGATGGTCTCCCATCCCGGTGCCGCGTCGGCACCGACCTCCGTCCCATCGGGGGCGTAGTACTTCACCCACTCCCCGGCGCCCTGCGGGTGGGACAGACCCTGGATCTGGCCCCAGGCCCGGCCGGCCGTTTCGGCCAGCAGCGTTTCCAGCGCGTTGTCGTACCAGACGTCCACGATCATCGGCGGAGCGGGCAGGGACGCCAGCCACGCGTGCACCGGCGTGGCCGGCACCGCGCGCTTGAAGATGTCGTTGAGGATGCCGTCCAGCGTCTTGCGGTGGCGCCGCGTCTCGATGAACTGCGCGACGGCGGTCAGCTGGCCGCGGATGCGGCCGGGTGCGGCGACCTTGGCGTTCAGCCGCTGCACCAGCTCCGCGGAATTGCGCGGGATGGGGCAGTCGGCGTCCGACAGGAGCGCGAAAGCGCCGGGGCCGAGATAGGGCACCACGGCCCGCGCCTTCAGCGCGGCGGCGATCTCGGCGATGACGGCTTCGGGGGTGGTGGTTTCGGTGCTGTCGAGAACGGCGGTGTCGGTCATTCTGGCTCCGTTCGGCTTGCGGTTGCCCCCTCCCTAAACCTCCCCCGCCCAGCGGGGGAGGGAGGGACCCGCGAAGCGGGAGGGTGGGGGCAAGCGTGCCCGCCACCCCGATTTCACAGATAGATCGCTGCACCCGCGCCCGTGTTGACGGTGGCGTCCTTCAGCGTATCCACGATGAAGGCGATCTGGTCCTGGGTGATCTTGTGGTGCAGCGGCAGGGCCAGCACGCGGTCCACCGTCTTCCGGCAGACCGGGCAGTCGGCCCGGCTGGCGCCGCGCTCCTGGTAATATTGCTGGGTGTGGAGCGCCTGGCCGTAGTCGGACGCGTCCACGTCGTGGGTGTCCAGATCCTCCAGGATCGCCTTGCGCCCGCTGGCGGTGAAGCGCGTGCCGAGGTGCACGGTGTAGACCATGGGATGCACCTCCGTCGCGCCCGGCCCCTTGTAGGGGGGCTTGATGCCTTCGAAGGAGGCCATGGCCGCCTCGTACCAGCCGACGACGCGGCGGCGCTTCTCCAGGATCTCCGGCAGGCGCTTCAACTGCACGAGGCCCAGCGCCGCGGTCAGGTTGCTCATGCCCGCCTGGAAGGGGACGGTGCGGGTGATGACCACCGTGTTGCGGTGCTCCACCTCGCGGCGGCGCAGGTAGCGCAGGCGGTGGGCGAGGTCCTTGTCGTCGGTGACGATCATCCCGCCCTCGCCGGTCAGCAGCACGCCCGGCTCGGAAAAGTCGAAGACCGCGCAGTCGCCGAAGCCGCCGACCAGCCGGCCCTTGTAGGTGGAGCCGATGGCCTCCGTCGAATCCTCGATCAGGATCAGGCCACGCGCGTCGGCCAGCGCGCGCAGCTCGTCCCAGTGGGCGGGGTGGCCGTTGACGTTGCCGGCCAGGATGGCCTTGGTCTGCGGCGTGATCTTCGACGCCGCCTTTTCCGGGTTGATGGTGTGCTGCCAATAGTCGATGTCCACGAAGACCGGCGTCGCTCCAGCCAGCGCGATGGCGTGCTGCACCTGATGCCAGCCGTAGGGGGAGCAGAGCACCTCGTCCCCCGGCCCGATGCCCAGGGCCTTCAGCACCAGCAGCGCGCCGATGGTGCCGCTGGACACGGCGACCGCGTGGGCGCGCCCGACATAGGCGGCGAAGGCCTCCTCGAAGGCCTGGGCCATGCGCCCGTCGCTGAGCGATCCGGAGGTGAGGATGCGGCCCAGCACCTCCACCTCCGCCGCCGAGATGTCGGGATCGACCAGCGGGATGTAGTCCATCGTTTGGCCGTCATCCTCGGAATCGGCTTCGGTCATTCAGTCGTCCTCATCGGTTTGCGCGATCACGATGCCGGTGGCGGTTTGCGGCTTGTTCGTGATCAGCCAGCAATGGTTGCTGCCGTCGACCAGATAGAGGTTGAAGCCGGGCTCCTCCCGGAAGGGATCCTCCGCCATCACCGCGGCGTGCGCCCCGGTGACGTTGGACAGGTCCGGGTGCGCCCCGCGCACGGCGCGCACCACGGCGTCGAGCGAGGCGCCCGTTGCGAACAGCGTGCCGGCAAGGGCGGCGATGGTGTCGATCCGTTCCGGGGACAGGGCCATGGCCGTCACTCCGCGCCGCGTTTCTTGGCCTCGACGGTGATGGGCAGGCGGGTGTCCGCCGGCAGGTCCGGCAGGTCGAGCGTCCAGCCGTTGGCGACCTTGACCCAGCCGCCCCACAGGCCCGGCTTTTCCATCGCGACGATGGGTTCCTCCAGGTCCTTCTTGGCGACGTAGATCGTGTATTGCTCGCCCGCCTTGCGCACCATCACCTTCATGTCGGTCTCCGTCGTTCGTGGTCGTTGTTCGGGTCAGGCCGCCAGCCGGGCGTAGAGGGCGGGCAGTTCGGTCAGCACCGCTTCCACCTCTTCGGCCGTGCTGTAGCGGCTGAGCGAGAAGCGAAGGCTGGCCGCGGCCTCCATCGGCGACAGTCCCATGGCGGTCAGCACGTGGCTGGGCTCGTTCCGGCCCGACGCGCAGGCCGCCCCCATCGACACGGCGATGCCCGCGCGGTCGAGCCGCAGCAGAATCTCCTCCGCGTCCACCGGGCGTCCCTGCGGGTCGGCGAAACGGATGCTGGTCGTGTTGGGCAGGCGGTGGGCAGCGGCGGAGCCGTTGACGCGGCAACCCGGCCAGCGGGCGACGATGCCGCGTTCCAGCCGGTCGCGCAGGATGGCGATGCCGCCGGCTTCCGCCACGGCGGCGCGGGCAAGGGCGGCGGCGGCGCCGAAGCCGACGATGGCCGGCACATTCTCCGTCCCGCCGCGCCGGTGGCGTTCCTGGTGGCCGTGGATCAGCGGGGCGAAGGGCGTGCCCCTGCGGATGTAGAGCGCGCCGGCACCCTTCGGCCCGTGCATCTTGTGGGCGGACAGCGTCAGCAGATCGGCGTTCACCGCATCGACGTCGATCGGAAGCCGGCCGGCGGCCTGCACCGCGTCGGTGTGGAACAGCGCGCCGCGTGACTGGGCGATGTCCGCCGCCTTGGCGACCGGCATGACCACCCCGGTCTCGTTGTTCGCCCACATGACGGAGACGAGCGCGGTTTCGCCGGTGACGGCGGCGCGCAGCCGATTGAGGTCGAGACCGCCGGCCTCGTCCACCGGCAGGATGGTGACGCGCCAGCCCTGCCGTTCCAGATCGCGGACCAGCATCAGGGTGGAGGGATGCTCCACCGCCGTCGTCACGATGTGGCGGCGGGCTGAGCCATGGACGGAAAGTGCCTCGTCCGAGAGTGCGCGCAGCGTGCCGAGCAGGGCCGTGTGGTTGGCCTCCGTCGCGCTGGCGGTGAACAGGATGTCGGCCGGCTTCGCGCCGATCAGGGCGGCCACCTGCCCGCGCGCCTCGCCCACCGCCTGCCGGGCGGCCATGCCGGCGGCGTGCGGGCTGGACGGGTTGCCGTACTGCTCGAACAGGTGGGGCAGCATGGCCTCCCGCGCCTCGGGCGCCAGGGCGGTCGTCGCGTTGTTGTCGAAATAGATCATGGGTTTGGTCAAGCTTGGTCCATCAGGCAGGATCCATGACGCCGGGAACCCCTCGGCGCTTGCCGTCGGCGGGCAGGATTTCCTCCTCCAGGCAGCCGACGACGGTGCCGGCCGGGAATTCGACCAGATAGACGGGGATCGTCGTGCCTTCCGCATGGCCGATGCGCAGTATGGTGCCGGGCGTGCCCTTCGGCGCCAGCAAGGCGCCTTCCCCGGCTTGCGGGTGGCTGCCGTCGTTGAACAGATCCTCCGCCGCGACCACGGGCATGCCCCAGTCGTAGAGCGGTTCGCGCGGCGGGATGAAGCCGGGCTTCCTGGCATCCGTGACGGTGTCGCTCATCGCGGGCTTCTCCTCATTTCGGGTCGTTGCAGCGGGCGTCGACGAGGTCGAGTTCCTTGGCGCGCATGCCGACGACGATGCGTTTCTCGTAAAAGTCGACCGCGTAGATGTGATACATCTGGAGGTATGTCCCGATGGACTTGACGTAGCCGACGTCGCCCGTCCGGATCAGGAAGTCGCCCACGGGCCGGCCGGGGTAGGTGCCGTCGTTGCGCACATCCCGCAGGGCGCGGACCTTCTGCCCTTCCTCGAAGGCCGGGGGGCCTTCCAGCTCGATGGGCTCGTTCGGATCGCGGGCACGCTCGCGCATTCGGTGGCTCCTCAGTCGGGGATCAGGTCGCTGTCGGCGGCGACGCCAGCCTGGCGCTGCTGCGCCACGGTGCGGACCTCGTCCACCGGGTCGCGGGTCAGCGGTTCCAGGTCGCCGGGGTCGATACGGCTCGCGACGACGAAGCGGACGCACCAGTCCGGGTCGCGCGCCAGGACGGCCAGCTTTTCCGGGGGCAGGCGCCGGGCGACGACCATGCGGACGCGGCCGCTGTCGTCCCAGGCCATGCTCATCAGCCATTCCAGGCCGATGCGGTTGGCGATCTCCAACCGCACCTCCGCGTCCTCGTCGTGCATCATGGCCGGCAGCATGCCTTCCGGCACGCGCTTGGCGACGCGCAGCCGCACGGAATAGTCGGGATCGCGCATCAGGGGGGCGAGGTCGGCATCCTCCAGCCGCAGGGCGACGGCGATGCGCACCTCGCGGTCCGGATCGTCGCGCAGCTTCAGCAGCAGGCGGCGGGGCAGGCGGCGCGCCACGGCGGCGCGGACGGTCTCGTCCGCGTCCTCCATCAGGCGCGGGATCAGGAAGATCGGCGCGAAGCGCGCGGCGATGGCGCGGACCTCGAAATAGGGATGATCGAGATGCTCGCGGGCCAGATCCTCGTTCCATTGGAAGAAGCGCTGGATGCGCTTGGCATAGCGGTCATGGACGCAGGCTCGCAGCGGCTCGCAGCGTCCCTCCGCCAGACGGTCCTGGTACGGGCAATCGGTGCAGAGGACGGGGCGGCCCAGCCAGTCCAGCGCGCTGTCGATATCGTCGCTCATGCGCCGCGGCCCTCCCGCCGGAGGTGACGCCGCAGGCCGCCGCTGCCGCAGCGTCGGTTGAGCCAGCCTTCGTCCACCTCGTCCAGCATGGCGGTGCTCCCGCGGCGAGAGACCCTCTCCCCGGACGGGGGAGAGGGGTTTTGCGGCATGAATCAAGCCGGACGGATCAGGCCGGGACGCAGCAGTCGGCCGGGCAGACCGAGGCGCACTGCGGCGAGGAGAACTGGCCCTTGCACTCGGTGCAGACGGCCGGGTCGATGGCGTAGGCGCCCTTCTTGAAGCTGATCGCGCCGTTCGGGCATTCGGCATCGCAGGCGCCGCAGGCGGTGCAGTCGGAAGCCTTGATCTTGTAAGCCATGGTTCTCTCCTCGGAAGATGGGCGGCTGTTGCGGTGGGCCGCCGGATTGAATCCGTGCTGGGGTGGCCGGCGCCGGCGTCAGGCCCGGCGCGCGGTGAGGGCGCCGGTGCGGATCACCGCGTCCTGTCCGGACCGGGCGTTGACGGCACCTTGGCCCAGGCGCGCGGCGTAATCCTTGAAGTAGGTCAATGCCGACTCTTCGATGTATTCGAAGGCGAAGCGATCAACCGGTTCGATGCCCGCGGCCTGGAGCGTCTTCGACGGGCAGCCGCCGATCTTGGCGACGAACACCGCCGTGCAGTCGTTGATGGCCGACAGGACGGTGTCGAGCGCGTCCTCGTCGCCGGAGCCACCCTCGCAATACTGGTCGACGCGGCGGTGGCCGACGAACGTGGCGCCCTTAGGCCCGACCTCGTAGATCTGGAATTCCCTGGCGTGGCCGAAATGTTCGTTGATGCGCTCGCCGCCCTTGGTAGCGACGGCGATCAGGATCGGTCGCACCGCGTCGCCGACCGCCTCCGCCACCTCCGCCTGGGCGGCGGCCTTGGCGGCGTGGCGCCCGGCGCGCTCGGACTCCACATGCTTGCGGTAGGTGCGGGCGGTCTCGCCGTCGTACTCCACCTCGCCCATCGCCTCGATGCGGTCGAGGGTGAACTCCGCCCCGCGGTCCTCGCCCAGCAGGCCGACCGCGTCGGCGCGGCACTGGCGGCAATGGCGCATCAGCTTCACGCCGCCTTCGCACTGGTCCTGCAACGCCTTCAACTCATGCGCGGAGGGGCCGCGCTGGCCGGTCAGGCCGAAGTGGGTGCCGTGCGCCGGGTCGGAGATCAGCGGCATGATGTTGTGCAGGAAGGCGCCACGGGCCTTCACGGCCTTGTTCACCTCCAGCAGGTGTTCGTCGTTGATGCCGGGGATCATGACGGAGTTGACCTTCACCAGGATGCCGCGCGCGGTCAGCATCTCCAACCCCAGCATCTGGCGCTCGTGCAGGATCGTCGCGGCGTCGAGCCCGGTCCAGCGGCGGTGGTCGTGGAAGATCCAGGGGTAGATGCGCTGCCCGACCTCCGGATCGACCATGTTGATGGTGATGGTGACGTGGTCGATGTTGTAGGCGGCGATGGTGTCCACATGGTCCGGCAGGGCCAGTCCGTTGGTGGACAGGCACAGCTTCAGGTCCGGCGCCTTCTTCTGCAGCATCTCGAACGTCTTGAAGGTGTTCCGGCCGTTTGCTGCCAGGCTGTCGCCGGGGCCGGCGATGCCGATGACGGAAAGCTGCGGGATCTTGTTGGAGACGGCCAGGATCTTGCGGACGGCCTGTTCGGGGGTCAGCTTTTCGGAAACCACGCCCGGCCGGCTCTCGTTCGAGCAGTCGTATTTGCGGTTGCAGTAGTTGCACTGGATGTTGCAGGCCGGCGCCACCGCCACATGCATGCGGGCGAAGTAGTGGTGCGCCTCCTCCGAGTAGCAGGGGTGGTTCTTCACCTTCTCCCACACCTCGGGCGCCATGTCGGCCGGGCCGTCCGACGATCCGCAGGCGGATGACGCGCATCCGGACACTGCGGCCTGTGCCGGCGACGATGCATCGGCGGGGGCATCGGCGGGGGCCTTCAGCACACCCAGGCCCAGGATGCTGTCGAGCGAAATCACGTTGCCCATCGTCTGCTCCCTCGCTGCCGCGCGGTCGGCGCTGCCGGTCGATCGGGGAAAAGCAAGTTCGGGGCCAGATTGAAGAATAGCGATAAATCAACGGGTTGGTCTGGTTTGTCGGATCCTGGGCCTGTGTCGGCATTGCGACAATGCGGGGCCGGTGTCGGGGAATCGACAAGGCGGCGTCACGGTCCCGGCGTGGTTCTGGCCGGAGCCCGGCCGGCTGCGGACCTCGCGCATCCACACAGGCGCGTGCAGGCCGCGTGTGCCGTTGCGGGTGCGGCGTTTCCGTGATTGTCAAAACAAGTGTGCTTGTCCATGGTCAGGCAACCAACTCTTGCAAACCAAGGTTCGTCCATGCCCGAGGCGCTTCTTCGCTGGTTCCCGCTGGTGTGCCTGTTCGGCTTCGTCGCGACGACGCTGTGGCGCCTGTGGTGGCTGCGCCGGCACACGGGCGTGAACGCCATGACCTTCGAAACGGGTGATGGCGCGCACGCCTTTCTGGGCCGCATGTTCAAGGTGCAGGTGGGGCTGACCGCCCTCTACGTCGCGGCACGGGCGATCTGGTGGCAGGACGTCGACGGAGCCGCGGGCCGCATCGCCGCCGTGTCGGCGTTGACGCAGGCCGGCGGCGGCCTGTTGCAGGGCGTGGCGCTGTCCATGATGGCCGCAGGCGTGCTGGCGATGATCGCCGGTCAGCAGAACATGGGTCTGTCCTGGCGCATCGGCGTGGACCGGGAACGGCCGACCGACCTTGTGACGGGCGGCCTCTTCCGTTACTCCCGCAACCCCATTTTCACCGGCGTCGGGGCCTATTTCATCGCCCTGTTCCTGGTGTCCCCCACCGCCCTGACGCTGGGGATCATGTACGGCGGGCTGATCGGCATGGCCGTGCAGGTGCGGCTGGAGGAGGAGCATCTGGGCCGCCTGCACGGCGCCTCCTACGAAGACTATCGGCGGCGCGTCCGGCGCTGGGTATGATGCGGCCGGCGCATGAAGGCTTCCATGATCGGCCGGCGCCGCTCTCTACGCCAGTTCGCCGCGGAAGGACACGGCGTGGTCCTCGTCCGGGCTGCGGGGTTCGGCGCCGAAGCCGATCAGGCCGCTGCCGACCAGCTTCGTCGAATCGCGGCGCAGCACCAGGGGCGGGGAGTCGCCGGTGCGGATGAAGGTACCGTTGGTCGAATGATCGGTCAGGATGAAGCTCTCGCGGCTGAAGTCGATCACGGCATGCTGGCGCGAGGTCTGGCGCGACAGGATGCGCAGGCCGCTGCTCTCGTCGCGGCCGATGGCGATGCGGGGCAGCAGGTGGCTCATCGTCACGACGTTGCCCTGGTAGGCCAGGAACAGAGTCAGCATCCCGCGCTCGCTCATGGGATTCGACACCGTCAGGCCCACCGTGGTGCTGTCGACCGCCTCCTCCATGCTCTCGATGGTGCGGATCTGGTGGACGCGGATGGGAGCCCGCTTGCCCTTCACCGACACGCTGTTCAGCAGTTTGGCCTTGCGGTGCAGCGGGGGCGACAGGCGCCGGACCAGATCGTCGGTGGCCAGGATCTCACCGGGACGGGCGATGTGCTCCACGCGGGCGGCGACGTTGCAGGCGTCGCCGTACAGATCCTCCTTGCCCTGGATCACCGGCCCGAAATGGATTCCGACGCGCAGCCACAGGCCGTAGCTGGGCTGCTGCTCCATCATGGTCAGGGCGGAATGCGCGGCGTCGTCGGCGGTCGGGAAGGCGCCGAGCAACCCGTCGCCCAGGCTCTTGATGACCGTGCCCCCGTTCGCCGCGATGATCAGGCGCAGATGCGCCAGAACCTTTTGCGCCAGCGCTGCGGCCTGCATGTTTCCGACGCGCTCGTACAGCTGGGTGCTGTCGGCGATGTCCACAAACAGAAGCGCGAGGGGTTGTTCCATGACGGGCGAAGGCCGGTTCCGGGAGTTGGTCGGGACGTGCGGGACAGCCCACGTCCGCAGGCCGATATTGCCCCTTCATAACACAACCGCTTGTACATATCCCAGCATTGCGGGATGGAACGCAGCCTTCGGGGACCCTTTTACAGGCGCCCTTTTGAAATCGCCCCTTTAAAAGCGTTTGATCTCGATGTTGTACTTGCGCAGGGCGTAGCTGACCTGGCGGGTGGTCATGCCCAGCAGGCGCGCGGCCTTGGCCTGGACCCAGCCGGTGCGCTCCATCGCCCACAGCAGGCGGTCGCGCAGGC
>JAEZPL010000825.1 GCA_023413605.1 Pseudomonadota bacterium | reverse complement strand
GCGTCCGACCGGGCCGGCTTCGCTGCCGAGCGCGACCGGCTGCTCGCCGACGCCCGCGCCCAGGCGGAGACCGAGCGTGCCGCCCTGATCGAAACGGCACGCGCCGAGGTCGATCGGCTGCTCGCCGACGGGCGGGCGACGCTGGTGGAGGAGCGCCGGCAGGCGCTGGCCGGCCTGCGCGGCCACGCCGCGGCGCTCGGCACGGCTGTGGCGCAGCGGCTTCTCGCCATGATGGCCCACAATGCGGCAACGAACCACGCGATGACTGACGCGATGACCCTCCCCTTTCTCGCCGCGGCCTGCCGCAGCGTCGAAGCCCTGCCGGAGCCGCAGCGCCGTGCCCTGGCGGCGAACGACGACCCGGTGCCCGTGCGGCTCGTCGGCGTGGGCCCCTTGCCGGAGATGGACGTCGCGGTTTGTCGGGACCGGCTGGCGGCGGCGCTCGGCCGGACGGTGGCGCTGACCGTCGCCGAGAATCCGGAGCTTCTCGCCGGGGTCGAATTGCACTTTCCGCACACCGTGCTGCGCCATTCCTGGAAACAGGCGCTCGCCGACGCCGCGGAGGAACTGACCGCCCAGGACGAAACCCGAGACAAAGCCCATGACGACGCTGAACGACGCGCTTGACGCCTGGGTCCCGCGGGCCATGCAGCGGCTGGCCGGAGCCGTGCCGCAGCCGAGCTTCGAATCCGTGGGCAGGATCGAAGCGGTGGGCGACGGTATCGCCCGTGTCTCGGGCCTGCCGGAAGCGCGGGCGGACGAGTTGCTGCTGTTCCCCGGCGGCGTTGCCGGGCTTACCGTGGACCTCGACGCCGAGATCGGCTGCGTCCTGCTGGGCGACAGCCCCGAACTGGCATCGGGTGCGCCGGTGCATGGCACCGGGGCCGTGCTGCGCGTGCCGGTGGGCGACGGGGTGATGGGCCGCGTGCTCGACCCGCTCGGCAACCCGTTGGACGGCGGCCCGCCCGTCGCGGCGGAGCGGTGGGAACCGGTCGAGCGTCCGGCCCCGTCCATCGCGGAGCGGGCCGCCGTGTCGGAACCGCTGCTGACCGGCACCGCCGTCATCGACGCCATGTTTCCGATCGGCCGTGGTCAGCGCGAACTGCTGATCGGCGACCGCGCGACCGGCAAGACGGCGATCGCCGTGGACGCCATCCTGAACCAGCGCGGCGGCGACGTCTGGTGCGTCTACGCCGCCATCGGCCAGAAGTCCTCCACCGTGCGCGCGGTGATCGAGGCCCTGCGCCGCGGGGGTGCCGCCGACCGTACGCTGGTCGTGGTGGCCGGCGCCGACACGCCGCCCGGACTGCAGTGGCTCGCCCCCTATGCCGCCGTCACCATGGCCGAGCATTTCCGCGACCGCAGCCAGCACGCGCTGGTGGTCATCGACGACCTGACCAAGCACGCCGCCGTGCACCGGCAGCTTTCCCTCCTGCTGCGTCGCCCGCCGGGGCGGGAGGCCTATCCGGGCGATGTCTTCTACCTGCACGCCCGCTTGCTGGAACGTGCCGCCAAGCTGGTGCCGGGCAAGGGTGGCGGATCGCTGACGGCGCTTCCCATCGCGGAGACGCAGGCCGGCAACCTGTCCGCCTACATCCCGACCAACCTCATCTCCATCACCGACGGGCAGGTCACGCTTGATGCCAAGCTGTTCCAGGAAGGGCAGAAACCGGCGGTGGACGTGGGGCGCAGCGTGTCCCGGGTGGGTGGACGGGCGCAGCCGGCGCCCCTGCGCGGGCTGGCAGAGACCTTGCGGCTCGACTACGCCCAGTTCCTGGAACTGGAGGTCTTCACGCGTTTCGGCGGGATGATGGACGAGAAGACGCGCAAGGCTGTGGCGCATGGGCAACGCGTGCGGGCGCTGCTGGCCCAGCGCCATTTGGCGCCGCAGCCGCTGGCGTTGCAGGTGGCGCAACTCCTCGCGTTGGCGGATGGCACGCTCGACCGCGTTCCGGTGGAAGCGGTGCCGCGATTCCGGGCCGCGTTGGCCGCCCTGCTGGAGGGTCGCGGAGCGGCGCTGGCCGCGCGCTTCGCCACCGGGGATATGGGCGAATCCACGCGGGCCGAGCTGCGTGCCCTCGCAGCGGAGGCCGCGCGGACCGCCGGCCTTTCCGACGAACCGGAAAAAGCGTGATGGCCGGGCGGTTGTCCGATGCGGAATCGCGCCGCGCGAGCATCGCGGAGCTGGGCACGGTGACCGACGCCATGCGCTCCCTCGCCGCCGTGCGGCTCCAGCAGGCCACGTCCATGCTGGACGGGGCACGGACGTACGCCGCCGTCATCGCCGGGGCGCTCGCCCGCGCGATTCCCCTTCTCGGCGACGCGGCGGTCCGTTGGCCGGCGGAGGAGCGGGGAAACGCCGCCGTCCTGCTGTTCGCGCCGGAGCACGGCTTCGTCGGCACCTTCGCCGACCGGTTGGCGGAGGAGGCGCTCGCTCGTCCCGGCTTCCGGGCGCTGTGGGTGGTGGGCAGCCGGGGCACCGCCCTGCTTGCGGATGGCGGGCGGGCGCCCGTATGGTCGACGGCCATGGCGACGCACACCGACGCCGTCACGGCCACGGTGCACCGCGTCGCCGAGGCGCTTTACCGCGCGGCGGCGGACGGGCAGCTGGACCGGATGGACATCGTCTACGGCCGGGCGGAGCCGGGCGCGCTCCCCGTGGTGGTGCGCGAGCCGCTTCTGCCGCTCGACTTCACGCAATTTCGCATTGCGAACCGTGGGGAACCACCCCTGACCAACCTGCCGCCGCCCCAACTGGTGACGCGGCTGGTGGACGAGTACGTCTTCGCGCTTCTGGAACAATCGGCCCTGGAGAGCTTCGCCGCAGAGAACGCGGCGCGGCTGGCCGTGATGATGGCGGCGCACCGGAACGTCGAAAGCAGGCTGGAGGACCTGACCGGCGAGATCCGCCGCCTGCGGCAGGAACAGATCACGACGGAACTGATCGAACTCGCTTCCGGAACCGAAGCGCTCCGCGACAGGATTGCCGGCACGGTCCGTACATGAACCTCGCCGGATTTTCCGGAGCCCGGTTCGGCGATGTCACGTCGCCTGGGCTGAACTCAGCCCAAGCCGGCTCTGGCAAACCCGGCGGGATTCGGCTTGCTCCTGTTCGCTGTGGCAGGGCACCGACCATGAGGACTGCGCGGACGCCCCTTGTCGAGCCATGGCATCGCCCATTTCGGCCAACCCGGTGACCTGCGCCCAATCGAGCACGCGCAACCGCCCCTTCGCGAAGGACAGCAGCCCGGCCGTGCGCATCTCCTTGAGTGTTCGGCATACGTGGACCGGTGTCAGGCCCGTGGCGTCGGCGATGAGAACCTGACTGATCGGCAGCGCCACGTCCGGCATGTCGGGTGCCGGCATGTCGGATGCCGGCATGTCCGACGCGATCTTTCGCCGTTGCCGGTTGTAGAGGGCGAGAAGAAGCCGGGCGATCCGCTCCGTCGCCGTGCACGTGCCAAGACCGCCGAGCAACCGCCAATCGGAGATCGTCTCGGCGGCGAGCAGGGAGGCCATCCGCAAGGCAACGTTCGGTGCTTGCTGGCAAAACCGCATCAAGGCGTGGCGCGGCATCGGACACACGGTCAGATCGGTGAGCGCTTCGACCGTGCAGGGCATGCCCCTGTCGGGCGCGGTCTCGAATCCGATCAGGTTGCCCGGCATGACGAAGCGCAACACCTGGCGGCGGCCATTCTCGTGCATCGTGGACACCAGCGCCCAGCCGCGGCGGACAATGTAGACCATCTCATTCTCGTCGCCCTCCATGAACACGCAGGCGCCGGCACGAATGGTGCGGGCGGGGCGCTTGAGGGCCGCCCACCCGGGCAACTGTTCGTCCGTGACGCTCGCGCACAGCCCGTCGCCTCGGAGCGGACACGTTTGGCAGTCTGGGCGCATGGCTGCCTCCCCAACCGGAACTCATTGCGAAAGGCTTGGGCGCTCTGACGGAAGCAGCCGAGCCTGGGCCATGGCATCGAGAAAAGCAGACAGGATGACATGGGGGGTTACCGGGCCGCCCGGCGCCTCTTGGGCCGCCTCGAAAACGCCCGACATCGCGCAAGCAATGGCCAGTTTCGTGGCGATCCCGAGGGGCGTGTGTGCTGGCGTGCAGACAAGCGAACGCAGCACACTCCGGCGGCGGGTGTCTATGGACTCGTCCAGCACGACGCTTTCATCGAAATCGGCGTGGGGCAATGCCCCGGCCTGCTCCACCTCCTGCAACCGCTGATGCAGAAGCAGCAGGTCGTGGTCGCGATGCCTGCCGCTTGCCAGAGCCGCGGCAATCGCGCTCAAGAGTTCGGCGTCGAGATGGTCGGCTTTGGCAAAATCACAAGCTGGCGTCATAACCACCTCCTGGAGCAATGCAGCAGGGCTGACCTTGCGCATCGCCATCATCAGGGGAACGCATCGTCATGTCGGGCAGCGTTGGACGCAGCCTTCGACATTCTTTCTCATATGCATTCGTTTCGGTTACAGTTCACCATGGTAATGTTGAATGTATTGATCTGGATCAGGCGCCAGGTCGGCTATACCAAAGACGGCAGCGGTTACCCATAAAAAGGATATCGCGTCTCATGGTATAGATAGGCGCGTGCGATGCAACCGATCGCTCGACAGAATGCGGACCAGGCCTTGCCTGATGTCTCTCGCCGTCTATGGCATTCTGTGGTTTTTACTATACGCGCTCCATGCCCAAGAACACAAGAAGGATGCGGCATCTCGGGAGATTTGCGGCAATGTCTTCAGAGCCCCGTAAGGCGGGAGGAGCAAATCTTGCCAGACACGTCTTCGGAAATTCCGCGTCCCATCGGCTCGGCGCAGCGGAACATCAGCCGCCACTTTCTCGGCGTCGTGATCACCGCCTTGGCGGCCATGGCCTTCATCGCCGTTTCCGCCGGACCGCACACGGTCCTCAGGCCTTCAGTTGATCGCGATGCTGGCCGAGCAGGTGGGGGCGGAGCCGGAGTGGACAACCGGACCGGGAACCTGTTTGCGGTTGGTCCTCCACACTGGAGGCGCGGGGCGATCCAAATGAGTTTGGACCCTTCTAACCTGGGTTAAGGTCCGCCTTCCCGGACCCGGCCAGAGTGGCGGCCTATCCCCGCAATCAGAGAGGACGCCATGCTGATCACCATAGAAGATTGCGTCGGGTTGAGCGGACTGACCCGAGAGGAAATCGAGGCCATCGCCGAACATGAGCATCTGCCGGAGATCGTTGCCGCCGAACTCGGTTTCTATCTCGACCAGACTCCGGAGGGGCAGCGCACCATCCGAAGCATGATCGAGGATGACATCGCCCACGCCATAACCAGCCGGGATTTGAAACGCGCCGGTGTAATGAAGGTCGTCCTGGCGCATTACATCCGCCATCACGAGAACGAGAAAGCGGCCCGCAAGGTATGATTCAAGCGGAATTGCCGGACGGGTGCCCGAGCCGATGAAGGGCGTCCTCCAGGCCGAGCACGCGCACAACCGACGCCTTCCACTGGGCGACGTTCGCCAGGTTGTCGACCGGCCAGGACAATGCCGCCACGGTCTGCTGGAACGCCTGCACGGTCTGCATCAGCACGCCCAGCGTGATCGTTCCCGCGATGTAGCTGGGTGCCACCACCAGGATCGGAAAGGCGGTGGACAGCACGGTGTAGGACGCACCGAAGGCCAACACGTTGACGAGGGCGTCGGTCTGCCGGTTCCAGCCCTGGCGGACGCCGCCGAACAGGCCGGTCATGCGGTCGCGTTCCGCACCCTCGCCGTGGTGCTGGGCGATGGAGCACGCGTTCTCCCGGATCCGCGCCAGCCCGAAGCGGAAATCCGCCTCCAAGCCCTGACGCCGCTCCATCGCACGCACCAGCGGATGGCCAACCTGGATGGCGACGGTGGCGCCTACAGCGGCGAAGAGGAGCGCGATGGGGAGCAAATAGCCGGGGACCACAAGGGTAACGCCGCCAAGGCTCACCTCCGCGGCGCCGGACAGCCTCCAGAGGATGTTGGCGAAACTGATCAGCAGGAGTGAACAGTAGATGAGCGAATGGCAAAGATCGATGGCGAGTTCTGTGACGATGCGGACGTCCTCCGCGATGCGGCCATCTGGGTTGTCGTAGTCGCCCGGAAGGTCGGAAAGCCGGGACTCTCCCGCGTCCTTCAACCACTCTCCCAACAGCTTCTGGGTCAGCCAAGCCCGCCAGCCGAGCTGAAGCCGCCGCTTCACCTTGAGATGCACCACGGTCACGGCGACACTGAAGGCGATGATGCCGCAGGCCGCTGCGACCATGACCGGAAGGCGGTCGGTGGCACGCTGTTCCAGCGCATCGAACATCCGCTGGCTCCAGAGATTGATCATGACGGGGACGAACACCTGCGCCATGGTCAGGAGCACCAACACGCCGGTCAGCAACCGCACCGGCCATTTGTCCGGCCCGGACCAGTAGCCACCCGCCAAACTGGTGAACTGGCCACCGAAGCCAATCGCGGCCTTCAGGGGAGTTCTCGTCGTCATGACGGCGCTTCCTGGCTTCCGTGCAATCCCACCGTCCTTCGGACGTCGTCCTGGGCTGCGCGCGCGGCGGTGAATTCAAGCAGGATAGCGGTGCGGGGGCTGGCGCGCCTTGATCCAGGTTGGTTGCATCCCGACGCCCCACTGGAGCAAGCGGAGGTACCGGTTCGATCCCGATTGCCGTGTGTGCTCTCGCAAGAGTCATCCCCCGATGACCTGTGAAACGTCACTCCTTTCCTCAAAGCTTTAACTCTGGTTAAGGCGCGCGCCACGAGCCGTGCCGACACTCCCAAACGCGCATCGAAACCAGTCATGCCCGGCAGCCATCCCGCTGGCGCCGGACGCGTCATCGGCCGAGGCGGACCCTCGACGTGGGGTAAGTCCACTGACAATGGAGAGCAAATCCATGTGGCGCGTGTTTGTTCTGCTGATGGCTGCGACGTGCCTTGCTCCGGTCACGGCCCATGGCAAAGACCGGGTGGTCGGATGGAGCCTGGAGAGCGACGGTGCCGGCCAGTGCCTGATTCTTTCGGAATACCGGATTTCCGGACATCCGGAGGTCGAAGCCGTCATCGGGATGTCGGTAACCGGCGGCTTCCGGATGTTCCGGCTGCACCTTCTGCGCACGGACTTCGACCTGACCATCGGCGCCGTGTACGACGTCCCGGTCAGCATCGACCAGCGCTGGACCGGACAGGGCAGTGTCGAGGTCGCCGCATCGAACATGTTCGACCTTGTCCTGCCCCTCACGCGCGACGTGCTCGATGCGCTCATGCGCGGATCAACCCTGTCCGTTCACGGACGGCAGAGCACGGTGTCCATTCTGCTGACGGGGACGCGGGTGGCCATTCCCGCCCTGCTTGATTGCGCGTCGGGCCTGCCCGGGCGTCATCGGGGCATCAACCCCTTCGATGGGGAAACCGGTTCGGGCAACATGATGTGACGACGTCGGGACGGCACACGCTGCTTATCGCAGATTAAGGCCAATCCTTGGCTTGCCGCCATACTGGCGCCCGCGGTGATCCATAAGGACGGGGGCGGCATCATGGACAGTTCGACCATGCAAGCGGCACACGGGGGTCTGCCCTGGGAAGCGTCCTATCCGCCGGGGCTCGACTGGCGCTCGCCCGTTCCGGAACGTCCGCTGCACAGCCTGATCGACGAGGCCTGCGCCGTATTTCCCAACCACCCCTGCCTCGACTTCTACGGACGGCGGACGACCTACCGGCAGGTGGCCGGGCTGATCGACCGGGCGGCGCGGGGTTTCCAGGAGCACGGCGTCGGAAAGGGGAGCAAGGTCGCGCTCCTGCTGCCGAACTGCCCCTATTCGGTCATCGCGTTCCACGCGATCCTCAAGGCCGGGGGCACCGTGGTCAACCTCAATCCCCTCGCCCCGGCGGCGGAATTGGCGCACCAGATTGACGATTCCGAAACCGAGCTGCTGGTGACGCTCGACCTCGTTCCGTTCCGCGACACGCTCGCCCACATGGGGTGGCCGGGCCGGCTGCGGGCGATTGTCGTGGCGCGCATGGCCGATGCCCTGCCCTTCCCGAAGAACTGGCTCTACCCGCTGCTGAAGCGCCGCGACGTGGCACGCTTCCCCAAAGACGACCGGTACATTCCCTTCCAACGGCTGCTCGCCAACCGCGGCGATCCCCGGCCCGTCGCGGTGGAGCCGCGCGCCGACGCGGCGGTGCTGCAATACACCGGCGGTACGACCGGGGTTCCCAAGGGGACCGTCCTGACCCATGCCAGCCTGTATGCCAACACGCTCCAGTGCCGCCGCTGGTTCACCGGCGCCGAGCCGGGGCGCGAGCGCGTGCTGGCGGTGCTGCCCTTCTTCCATGTGTTCGGCATGACCGGAGTGATGAACTTCGCCCTGTCGCTGGGGGCGGAACTGATCCTGCTGCCGCGCGTGGACGTGCGCGAAATCCTGGACACCATCCAGCGCAAGCGCCCAACCATCCTCAGCGGCGTGCCGCGCCTGTTCCAGGCCATCGCCGGCTTTCCCCGCCTGAACCGCTACGACCTGTCGTCGCTGCGCCTGTGCGTGTCGGGAGGCGACAGCCTGCCGCCGCTGCTGCTGGAGCGCTTCCAACAGCTCACCGGCGCCTATCTGGCCGAAGGCTACGGCCTGACGGAAGCATCGCCGGTGGTGACCTGCAACCCCTTCAAGGGGCTGAATCGGCCGGGGGCGGCGGGCCTGCCCCTCCCGAACACGGTCGTGGAGATCGTTTCGCTGGACGACCGGCGCACGCCGCAGCCGCAGGGCCGTATCGGGGAGATCTGCGTGATCGGGCCGCAGCTCATGGCCGGCTATTGGAAGGATGCGGCGGCGACGGCCGAGGCGATGGCCGGGGGGCATCTGCACACCGGGGACATCGGCTTTCTCGACGACGACGGCTACCTCCACATCGTGGATCGCTTGAAGGACCTGATCGTCACCGGCGGGCAGCACGTCTACCCGCGCGCCGTCGAGGCGGTCATCAAGGGTCATCCGTTGATCGCCGACGCCGCCGTGGTTGGCGAGCCCGATCCGGTGCGCGGGCAGGTGATCCGGGCCTTCGTCGTGCTGGCGCCCGGTGCCTCGCTGTCGATGGCGGAGTTGCGCGCCTTCCTGGCCAACCGCCTGTCGCGATTCGAACAACCGCAGCGCATCGACTTCCGCCCCGCGCTCCCGACCTCGACGATCGGTAAAATCCTGAAACGCGACCTGATCCCAGACCAGCGCCCACCGTCACCAACCGGCCGGAGTGACGGCCGAGGGCATCCGGGCAACGCCTCTGATTCGGAGCACGGCCAATGACGGACAATACACATCCACGACACCACCCATCCGTCCAAAGGCACCGATGTGCCGGGTCTGAACCGGAACCGTGCTCTCGGTGTGTCAACCAGCCGGTCCGCCTCCCGCGCGAGGCGTTCCAGAACCGGGGCGATCTCCACCAAGAGAGGAGGGCCGGACGTCAGACGGGTCAATGCCTCCGGAAGGGACGCCAGCTCGTCGCCGCATGGGCGCGGATGGCGTGCAGCACCGCGCAACGCCCGGTAGGCGTGGTGGCGGTCATCGGTGTGCAGGCGCTCCATCAGGTCCTTCAGCCAGCGGTTCGTCAGATGGAGCGTTTCGTCGAACACGGGCAGGCCGGTCGTGCTCATGAGAGCCTCCTTCCTTGGGGTCGGAGTCGGGCGCGGCGGTCCCGGTTCAATCGCGCCGCCAGGCCACGCGGGCGTAATAGGCACCCTCGTCGTAGTGAAGGTCGAGGTCTCCGCCATAAGCGCGGTGCAGGGCCTCGCCGATGCGGCGGGGCAGATGAACGTCCGTGGTCGTGACGATGATGCCGCCCCCCTCTTTGCCGTCCCGCCCTTTGATCTCCATGATGCGATGCAGGGGATGCTCGTCCTTTTCCAGGCGTTCCTGATGGCGGACGGCCGACAGGATTTCGTCGCGGTGTGGACCGACGAATCCGCCGGACAGTGTCAGGGTGCCGGCGGGGTAGCGGTCGTTGGTGCGGTGGCAGGCCTGGCACAGCTCCTCGACGGCATCGACGGCGGGAAGCCCCCAGTTCCACCGCCCGTGGTGGTAGACGGCGCCGCACTGCGGGCAAACCGTCGGGTCGGACAGCTTGGCCGCCCGCTTGTAGGGGTCGTGGACATGCTCCTGGATCAGCCGGTCGCGGCGGGCCGGGTGCGGACGCTGGTCGTTGGGATGTGGCTCGTGGCGTTGCTCGCCCATGAGAATCCTACCGGTGTGTGAGAGTGGGAGTGCCGGCGTTGCCCGGCACTCGACGATTCCTTGCCTCTCAAGCCTTAGCGATGTCGATCTTCCGCTTGGCCGGTTGACTCGGCTCGCTCTTGGGAAGGACGACCGTAAGGACGCCATTCTTCATGCTGGCCGCGATGTGGTCGCGGTCCACATCGGCGGGCAGGCGGAACGACCGCGCGCACAGGCCGTAGCGCCGCTCCGTGAAGTAACGGTTGGCGCCCTTTTCCTCCTTTTCCTCCCGCTTCTCGGCTTTGATGGAGAGAGTGTCGCCCTGGATACTGAGGTCCACGGACTGCTCGTCCATGCCAGGCATTTCCATGGTCACCCGGTACTCGCCCTCACGTTCATCGACCTCCGCCGGCGGGGCGAACGCCATGCCCTCCACTTCCGTGCGCAGCAACGGTTCCAGGTCGAACGGCGAGCGTCGGCTCCAGGGGAAGCGGAGCATCGATGAGGCTTCGTCGAACAGCCGATCGAACTCGTCGCGCAACGCCAGGATCGGGTTCCGGTTGCGGGCCGCAATCTGCTGAGCCGCCATGCCAGTGGAGGCGACCTCCTGCTGGGGCTCCTGCTGGGGCTTCTCTTCCTGTTTGGGTTTTCCCGTCACGTCTGCTTCGGCCATGGATGCCTCCTGTTTATTTTTGGTGGCGTGTGTGGCGGCTCCTCTATCGACCCGATGCGGCCCGCTCACGTTAACCTGGATTAAGCGGCCCCCGAACCGAGGCCGGCGATGAGGAGGTAGCGTCACCTCCTGTTTCCAGAGGCGCTCTTAACCTGGATGAAAGGAGCGTCCGCCAAGGCACGCTTAAACACGTCAGGCCGTGGGCTGGCCGCGGCAAACGGGATCAGGTTGCGGGATCGGGCCGCGTGCCGAGACGGGGAAGGGAGCGCGCCATGTTGCCCGGATCAGCAACGATGAGCGGCCCCGGCAGGCCGTTCCGGTTCCATGACCGGAGCGAAGCTGGCCGGCACCGTTCAGAAATGGTTGCGCACGGCGATGCGGATGCGGCGAATGTCGTCGTCGATCTGCGCGGGCGTGGTCTGCGGCCCCAGGTCGTCGAAATGCAGGTGCTCGACCACCCTGATGCCGCACAGTCCCATGATCGCAGCGTCTTGTGTCACCGTGAAGGCCTGCATTTCCCCAACCGCTTCCAGATAGGCCAGCGGAGCGCCGGAACTGGTGACGATCATCCCCTTGCGCCCGTGCAGCTTGCCCTCGATCTCCTCTCCGCGCATCTCCCAGGCGAAGCCGTAGGTGAAGACGCGGTCCACATAGCCCTTGAGCATGGCGGGCATCCCGGCCCACCAGATCGGAAACAGGAAGGTGATCGCCTGGGCGGCGGCGATGATCTCCTGCTCCCGCCGGATGTCTTCGGGCACCGGGCCCTTGCCGGCCAACTCCTCCTCCGAAAGGACCGGGTTGAAGCCCATGGTGTAGAGGTCGCGCACGATGACCTCGTGCCCGCATTGCTCCAGTTCGTCCACATAGGCGCCCGCCGCTTGCCGGATGAAGCTGCCGGAGCGCGGGTGCGCGAAAACGACGACGTGCTTCATGACGATCCTCCCGTCCCAGGGTCGCGCGGTGCGCGGCCGAGCCTCTGTTCCAGTTCCACGATGGCGGGCAACGTTCTGAGCACGCTGTCGGGCGTCAGGCTGATCGAGGTGATGCCGAGCCGCACCAGGAATCCGGCGATCTCCGGATAATCCGAGGGCGCCTGCCCGCAGATGCCGCAGGGCCGGCCATTGCGCTTTGCGCCTTCCACGGCTTGGCGCAGGAAGGCCAGCACGCCCGGATCGCGCTCGTCGAAGTCGAAGGCGACCAGCGGGCTGTCGCGGTCCACGCCGAGCGTGAGCTGCGTCAGGTCGTTCGATCCGATGGAGAAACCGTCGAAACGCCGGGCGAATTCATCCACCAGAAGCACGTTGTTGGGGATCTCGCACATCACGTAAATCTCCAGCCCGTCACCCCCGCGCGCCAGTCCATGGCGGGCCATGGCGGCGATGACCCGGTCCGCCTCGTCCAGGCGGCGGCAGAAGGGCACCATGACTTTCACGTTGGTCAGCCCCATCGCGCCACGCACGCGGGCGAGCGCCTGGCATTCCAGCGCGAACCCTTCCTCGTAGGCGGGGTGGGCGTAGCGCGAAGCCCCCCGGAAGCCCAGCATCGGGTTCTCCTCGACCGGTTCGAACCACCGCCCACCGACCAGGGAGGCGTATTCGTTGGTCTTGAAGTCGGACAGACGGACGATGACCGGGCGCGGGAAGAAGGCCGCCGCGATGGTGCCGATCCCCTCGGACAGGCGTTCCACGAAATAGGCACGGCCGTCCGGGTGGTTGCGGGTCAGACGCGCGATGCGGGCGCGCACGTCGGCGTCCTCCACGCGCTCCGGGTGGACGAGCGCCATCGGGTGGACCTTGATGGCCTCGCTGATGATGAACTCCATGCGCGCCAGCCCTACCCCGTCCACCGGCAGCTGGCCGGTCTGGAAGGCTTGGTCGGGGTTGCCGAGGTTCACCATGATCAGCGTCTGCGGCCTCGGCAGCCGACCGAGGTCGATGCGGTCCACACGGAACGGCACGGTGCCGTCATAGACCTTGCCGGTGTCCCCCTCCGCGCAGGAGACGGTCACCGTCTGCCCGTCGTGCAGGGCCTCTGTCGCGCGCTCGGCCCCGACCACCGCGGGGATGCCCAACTCGCGGGCGACGATCGCGGCGTGGCAGGTGCGGCCACCCCGGTTGGTGACGATGGCCGCCGCCGTCTTCATCACCGGCTCCCAATCGGGCGTTGTGGTGTCGGCCACCAGCACCTCACCCGGACGGAAGGCGGACAGCCGGTGGGCGTCGGTCACCACCCGCACGGCCCCGCTGGCCACGCGCGCGCCGACGGCGCGGCCGGAGGCAAGCACAGCGTGCTTCGCTTCGGGACCCGGACGGTCCAGAACGAAGCTCTCCAGTTCCAGCGCGGCGCGGCGGGAGGCAACCGTTTCCGGTCGTGCCTGGAC
>JAEZPL010000056.1 GCA_023413605.1 Pseudomonadota bacterium | reverse complement strand
GGCCGACGGCGAGGAGGGCGATCCCGCCCTTGCCGCCGCGTCGATGACGCCGCAGCTGGGCATCGAAGAAACCATGGACCAGCTGATCGAGCTGCGCACGGTGGAAGGCCGCGTCCGCGCCTCCTCCATCCGCCGGCTGGGCGACATCGTGGACCAGTACCCGGATGAAGCCATCGACATCCTGCGCTCCTGGCTCTACGAGGAGGCGGTTTGATGGACTATCCGCGCTATCGCTTCGATCTGCGCTTCGACAGCACGGCGCAGGCGGCCGCGGAAGCCGCCGCCGTGGAGGCGCCGCCGGAGCCGGAACCCGTCGATCCGCTCGACCTGCCGACCCATTCCGAACGCGCCTTGCGGGCGGCCATCGCCGCCGCCGAACTGCGCGCCTTCGCCGACGGCGTGGAGCAGGGCCGGGTGGAAGGGGAGGCCGAGGCTTCCGCCCGCATCGAAGCCTCGCTGGCGCAGGCCCTTCACCGCCTGGATGAACAGCTCGGCAGCCTCGACGACCGCTTCGCCGGGACGCTGCGCGGGGTCGAGGCGCAGGGGGCGGCGGTGATGGTGGCGCTGGTGCGCCGGATCGCCCCCCGCCTGCTGGCCCAGGTCGGCCGGGAGGAGGCCGAAGACCTTGCGCGGGAGGCCCTGCGGGCGGCCGGCAAGTCGCCGGTCCTGCGCCTGAACGTCCACCCCGACCTTGCGGACGCGGTCCGCGACCGGCTCGCCAAAGGTGCCGGGACCGGCTTCGCCGGCACACTGGACATCGTCGCCGACCGCAGCATGCCGCCCGGCGGCATCGACGCCACCTGGGAGGCCGGCGGGATGCGCTACGACCCCGCGACGGTGGAACAGGCCGTCGCCGCCCTCTGCGAACGCTCCATCACCGCCCTTCTCGACACGCCCACACCCACCGACACGGAAAGCACCGCATCATGGCCCCACTGAACCTCGACGTTCTGGAAGACGACGCGAAGCCGGCGGAGAAGGAAGCCATCGGCCCGATGAACGCCATCTACAACGTCCCCGTGGACGTGCAGGTCGTGCTGGGCCGCACCAGCATGCTGGTCGCCCAGTTGCTGAAGCTCGGCCGCGGCGCCGTGGTGGAACTGGAGCGCAAGGTGGACGAGCCGGTGGAGGTGCTGGTCAACCACCGCCTCGTCGCCCGCGGCGAGGTGGTCATCGTGGAGGACCAGCGCCTGGGCGTCACGCTGACGGAAATCGTCCGCACCGACCTTGGAATCGACTGAGCCGCCGCAAGATGCTTCGACGCCGCGCGTCCTACACCGCCCTTGTGATACTGGCCGCCCTGCCGCTGCTTCCCGCGGCGGCCTGGGCGCAGGGGCTGAACCTCGATGCCTTCGGCGGTGCGCTGGGGGATAGCGGGTCGCTGTCCGGCCGGGTCATCCAAGGCATCGTCCTGCTGACGGTGCTGAGCGTGGCGCCGGGCCTGCTGATCGTGGCGACGTCCTTCACGCGCATCATCGTCGTGCTGTCGCTGCTGCGCTCGGCCCTGGGGTTGCAGCAGTCGCCGCCGAACATGGTGCTGATCAGCCTCGCCATGTTCCTGACCTTCCACATCATGGGGCCGGTGTTCGACGCCGCGTGGCAGGACGGGCTGCGCCCGCTGCTGAACGAGCAGGTGACCCAGGAGCAGGGGCTGGAGCGGATGGTGGAGCCGTTCCGCAACTTCATGGCCTCGCAGGTGCGCGACAAGGATCTGTCGGCCTTCGCCGGATTCTCCGGCAAGCCGGAATCCGAACAGCCGAAGTCGGCGGAGACCGCCGACCTGCGCGTGCTGGTGCCGGCCTTCCTGCTGTCGGAACTGCGGCGGGCCTTCGAGATCGGGTTCCTGATCTTCCTGCCGTTCCTGGTCATCGACATGGTGGTCGCGGCGGTGCTGATGGCGATGGGCATGATGATGCTGCCGCCGGTGATGATCGCGCTGCCCTTCAAGATCATCTTCTTCGTGCTGACCGACGGCTGGTTCCTGATCGCCAACAGCCTGATCCGTTCCTATGGGGGAACCTGACGCGATGAAGCCTCCGGTTCCGGTCCTGAGCCCGACATCCTTATCGACGGTGGATTCCGCCGCGTCCCTGTCGCTGGCGTCCCTGCCGCCGGCCGGGGCGGGGTCCGTCGCCGACAGCGTGACGGCCTTCGCGCGGCGCCGGGGCGTTCCGGTCGACGACGAGACGTCCATCCTCGACCTGCTGTCCGCGCTCGACCCCAGCCCGATGCTGCCGCACTCCATGGTGCTGGTCGCCGGCAGCGTGATGGCGCGGGCCTTCCGCCACGACCGAACCCTAGCGGAGCCGGAGCCGCCCGAAGCCGGCAGCTCCACCGCCGACCGATCCTTCTGAGGTGCCATCATGGGCATGCCGATCAAGATCCGAGACAACTACAAGAGCCTGAGCGGTTCCGAGAAGACCGCCGTCATCTTCCTGGCGCTGGGCGAGGAACGCGGCTCGCGCCTGATGGAGCGGCTGGACGACGACGAGATCCGCATGGTCAGCCGCGCCATGGCCGGGCTGGGCAACGTCACGTCGAACCTTGTGGAGGCGCTGCTGCGCACCTTCACGGAGCGGTTCGCCAACACCGGCTCGGTCGTCGGCTCCTACGACAGCACCGAGCGCATGCTCTCCCGCTTCCTGCCCGACGACCGCGTGTCGGAGATCATGGGCGAGATCCGCGGTCCGGCCGGCCGGACCATGTGGGAGAAGATGTCCAACGTGAACGAGGGCGTGCTCGCCACCTACCTGTCGGGCGAATACCCGCAGACGGCGGCGGTCATCCTGTCGCGCTTGCGCAGCGAGCACGCGGCGAAGGTGCTGCCGCTGCTGCCCCCGGCGCTGCGGCTGGAGGTGATCGAGCGCATGATCCAGATCGAGTCGGTGCAGCGCGAGGTGCTGCTGGACATCGAATCCATCCTGCACAACGAGTTCATGGCGAACTACGCCCGCACCCACGGCGCCGACACGCACGAGCGCATGGCGGACATCTTCAACCGCATCGACCGCGACACGCTGTCGGAAATCTTCGTCGACCTGGACGCGCTGATGCCGGAATCGACCAGCGCATCCGCCAGCTGATGTTCACCTTCGAGGATCTGCTGCGGCTGGACCGCGTGTCGCTGCAAACGGTGATCCGGCGCTGCGACACCGGCCAACTGGCCATCGCGTTGAAGGGGGCGGAGGCGATGCAGCGCGACCACTTCCTGTCCGTCATGTCGGAACGCGCCCGCATGATCCTTCAGGACGAGATCGAGAACATGGGGCCGGTGCGCCTGCGCGACGTCCACGACGCCCAGGCGGAGATCGTGGTGGTCGCCAAGGCCCTGGCCGACGACGGCGCCATCGTCATCCCGCAGTCGGGCGAAGCCGACGCCGTGGTGTACTGATGGCGGCCCCTGCCTCCGCCACCGCCGTTGCCCCCGCCGTTGCCCCCGCCGTTGCCGAGGTCGAGCGTCTGCTGGGGGTGGTGGAGGCGCTCGACGCTCAAGGGGCGCAGGAACTGCGCGGCGGCCTGCCGCGCTGCGATTCCACCTTCGGGTTGGGCCTTGCCTTCTTCCTGACGGCCACGGGCGGCGGCGGGCGGGACTGGCTGGGGCCGGACCTGTGCCGCAGCCTGGACGCGCTGGACGGCGGCGCGCTGCTGGAGGATCTGGAGGTGGCGCTGCTGCCGCGGCACCGCAGCACCGCCGATGGGCGGTCCTGGCGCGTGCTGACCATCCCCGTTCTGGAAAGCCGGTCCACGCGCAGCCTTCTGTGCGCCGTTGCCGACGACGATCTGCAGACCGGCAACGCCTTCGTTTTGCAGATGCGCCTGCCGCAATTGGGCGCCGTGCAGCTCGTCGCGGGGGGTGAGGGGAAGCGGTTCGACGTGACCCTGCAAACCGCCGATGGCCTGTCGTCGGCGCTGCTGGCCGACATTCAGGAGGACTTCGCCGCGGCCATGGCCGACGCCGGCCTGCGGGGCGACCTGACCATCGGCCCCCTGGTCGGCTCCTGGCTCGACCTCGACGAGGGCCTCAGCGCGGACGCGGTGGTGTGATACCGAAGGCGTTTGATGAGTTCCATCAAACGCCTTCGGTGTGAGCTGGTTTCTTCGACGGCATCAGCTTGCCACCGATCCCAGAAGGTGGAAGGGCCGTCCACCACATGACCTCACCGGTTAGCGCCTTTGGTCGGTTGGGTTGGGCTTTCGAACTCCACCATCGCAAGATACCATTGATCGGACAAAGCTATTGCGAGGCTGTCGGCGGTAGGGAAGGAACGGCACAGCAGGGCGTCGCCGTGAACGAAGCGTTCGCGCAGGCTCTCGATCGTCATCGCGATCAGCAGGCGCAGGACGCCCTCGAACTTGCCACGTTCTTCCGCGCCGAAGGGCTGTCCGCGACGGCGGGCGACGACCGCGATGATGCGGTCGACCCACTCCGAGTTCATGCGTTCGCGCATGCGCAGCACCTCCGGGTTGCGCGTGGCCAACTCCGAGAACAGGCTGTAGACGCCCGCGTTTGCCTCATAGGCGCGGCAATAGTCGGTGTTGGCGATCAAGATCGCCTCGTAGCTGCTTCTCGGCCCCTTCGTCACGGTGCGGCGGGAGGTTACATGTTCAAAGAACAGGTTGACGAGGACGACCGCACATTCGTCCATGTCTTTGAAATGATTGTAGAAAGTTCCGCGCGATAGCCCGGCTTCGTCCAGCAGCGCCTCCACCGTCATCAGCTTTCCCAGCGTGGTGCGCAGGTGGCGCGCGACGATGGAGAGCAGCATGTAGCGCGTTCGCTCCCGCTTCGGGCGCGTCCGTTCGCGGCCTTTAAGCGCCAGGACCTCTTCGAAGAAGAGCGGGGGAACGGGGTCGCCCCACTTAGGCTCGCTGCCTTGAATTTCTTCATCATGCTGCATCTTTGTGCCCTCGCTCCCCAACAGCCATGGCCCCGACAAAAATGTTCCGTGAGCTGACTTTCATTGCTTGACGCAGACCATTTTTGCACATAGCGTCATATTTATACAATGCGTCATCACTGGACAGGCCGATGGTACCTACGATGGTGGACGTCCACAAACCCTCCAGTGGCACTTTGAACAGGGAAGCTTCCCCAAAAGCGAAGGCTACTGGTGCGACGATCGAGTTCCAATCCGTCCGAAAAGCCTATGGATCGGTAACAGCGCTACACGATTTTTCTTTGACCATTCATCCGGGTGAGTTTCTGACAATCCTTGGGTCGAGCGGATCCGGGAAAACGACGGCTCTGAACGCACTTGCAGGCTTCTCCGGGGCCGACTCGGGCGACATCCTCATCGACGGCAAGTCGGTGATCGATGAACCGCCGGAGCGGCGGAATCTGGGGATGGTGTTCCAGAACTACTCCCTGTTCCCGCACATGACGGTGTTCGACAACATCGCCTTCCCCCTGCGGATGCGTCGCGCCCCGCGCCGCGAGATCAACGAACGGGTGGAGAGGGTTCTGGAGATTGTCCGGCTTGGCGCGCTTGCCAAGCGGATGCCCCGCGACCTTTCCGGTGGACAGCAACAGCGTGTGGCCTTCGCCCGCGCCATTGTGTTCGAACCGCCCGTTCTGCTGATGGACGAGCCGCTGGGCGCGCTTGATCTGAAGCTGCGCGAAGCGCTGCAGTTCGAGATCAAGGAAATCCAGCATCAGCTTGGCTGCACCGTGGTCTATGTGACCCACGATCAGCGTGAAGC
>JAEZPL010000036.1 GCA_023413605.1 Pseudomonadota bacterium | reverse complement strand
ACTTCTTCACCTCGGCGCGGATCTCGTCCATGCCGTAGACGCGCTGGCGGATGTATTCCTTGTCCTCCCAGCCGTTCTCGAAGATGTGCCACAGGATGCCCCAGGTGATGGGGATGTCCGTGCCGGGGCGGATGCGCACATATTCGGTGGCGTGCGCGGCCGTTCGGGTGAAGCGCGGGTCGATGACGATGTAGGGCGCGCGGTTGCGCTCCTTCCCGCGCAGCGCGTGCGGCATGGAGACGGGGTGCGCCTCCGCGGGGTTGCCGCCGATGAACAGCAGCGCCTTGGAGTTCTGGATGTCGTTGTAGCTGTTGGTCATCGCGCCATAGCCCCACGTGTTCGCGACGCCGGCGACCGTGGTGGAATGGCAGATGCGCGCTTGGTGATCGACGTTGTTGGTGCCCCAGAAGGCCGCGAGCTTGCGGAACAGGTAGGACGCCTCGTTGGTGAACTTGGCGGAGCCCAGCCAGAACACCGCATCCGGGCCGGACTGCTGGCGGATGTCCAGCAACTGGTTGCCGATCTCCTCGATGGCCTGATCCCAGGAGATGCGCTGCCACTGCCCGTCCACGAGCTTCATCGGATATTTCATCCGCCGCTCGCCCTTGGTCAGTTCGCGCACGGACGCGCCCTTGGCGCAGTGGGTGCCCTGGCTGATCGGGCTTTCCCAGCCCGGTTCCTGCCCCGTCCAGACGCCGTTCTGGATTTCCGCGATGACGGTGCAGCCGACCGAGCAGTGGGTGCAGACGTTCTTGCGGGTCACCACCTCGACGTTGGGCAGGATCGGTCCGGCCTCGGCCTTGCGGACCATGGTGGCGGGCAGCGCGCTCAGCGCCGCCATGCCGCCGGCCGCAAGGCCCGAGGCCTTGAGGAATCCACGACGGTCCACGGTGCCGCCGATTCCGGCGGTCCCCATCAAACCGTTCAGGCTGCGGGCGAGCGACCCGCGGGCGGGTTTTCCGGTGGAACGCTTGACGAGCATGGCACGGCCTCTCGTGACTCAGGGACTGGACTCTGGGGGACTGAACTCTGGGGCTGAACGATCGACGTGTTTACAGGCGGTTCAGCGCGTAGAAGCGCTCCACATGGGCGTTGTCCTGGTAGCGGGCCTTGAGCTGCTCCGGCCGCGACTCGGCGGCCTCCGCCGGGGCGGTGCCGGTGCCGCCGGACAGGGCGACCGCGGCGGCACCGGCAGCGCCCAGGCCCAGCCCCTTGAGCAGGCTGCGGCGTTCCAGTCCGGCCTTTGCGGTGGTGGCGGCTTTTTCGGTGGTCTCACGGCGCATGGTTGATGCCCTCCCGCGCGGTTTGGGGGCCGGATGCCGTCGCGAGCATCGCGAAGGCGTCGGTTTCGATGTCCAGGAACAGGCGGCCGATCGTCCCGACCGGCCGGTAGAGGTCGGCGGCCTGTGCCTTCTCCAGATCGGTGAAGAAATGGCCGGCCCATGGGGCGAGGTGACGGTCGAAGAAGCGCTTCTGCTGGTCGAGGTCCGGCGGTCCGAAGGTCCCCGTGATCAGACCCGCCATGATTTCGGCGATGGAGGCGATGTGGTCCTCCGGCTCCACCACATTGGCGGCGCGCTCGATGCCCAGCGCCTGCATGTCCTCGCGCAGGCGGGCCAGCGGCCGGTCGTTCAGGAAGCCGGTGCGGTAGTAGGAGGCGAAGGGAACCAGTTCCCCGCGCGTGACGCCGATGAACAGGTCGAAATGCTCCCGCCCGGCCTTGTGCTCATCGGTGGAGCGGGCGCGGGCGGCGAGATCGCCGATGGCCTGGCCGAGCGGCGTCGCGTCCCCCGACAAGGCGGCGACCGCGTTCAGCAGCGGGTCGGACGGCGGGCGCGCCAACAACTGCGCCAGCAGTGTGTAAGCCTGCGCGCGCAGAAGGTCGGCGTCCTCGATGATGCCCTGTTCGGCGTACTCCGTCATGCCGTCTCCCTGCATTGCCCCGTCCGCGGCCGGTCGCGACCCGGCCTGTTCCCCGGCCTGTTCCCCGGCCTGTTCATTGACAACACGATGCGGGGAAGAAAGTTGCGCAGCTCTGCTTGCGCTGGGCGTTGGAGGTACGGCGTAGGGCAAAGGTGGGCTCTACCCTCCGGGGGAGGGGGCGCGTTCTCCATTATCCCTGGGCCGGTACCGAACCGTCCGCGGGCGGGCGGTCGTCGGGATCCTCCGGATTCCCGTCCTCGCCTCCCGCCGGTTCCGCGCTGGCCACAGCCGGCGCGGCTTCCTCCTCCTCCGCCACCGGCTGGGCCTGCGCCGGCTCATCGCGGACGATGTTCTCGACCATGTCGAGGATGCGGTCGGTCGGCAGCAGGCGGCCATAGCCGGGGGCGTTGAAGTCCCAGTCGTATTCGGCGAAGCCGCGGAAATTGGAAATGACCGGGTCGCTGACCCAGGCCTTGCGCAGGGCCATCAGGCGCAGTTCCTGCGGCACGTCGGCCCGCAGGAAGGGGGTGTAGTCGCTGTCGGCGCCCAGGCTTTCCACCGGCGGCAGGCTGGCCGGGTCGAAGGGTTCGGGGGCCGGAGCGCTGGCCGCATTCTCATCCGCCGGGGCTTCCGTCAACGGTGCTTCCGTCGGGGGAGCTTCCGCGGCGGTGTCGTCGTGAGCGGTGTCGTCGGGGGCGGGTGTCTCCTCGCGCGCTTCGTGCTTCAGGCGCGACCAGCGGGAGAGGAAGGGTTCGGACTGATCCATGTTATGGGCCATGATTCTTCTCCGCGCGGGAGAGGGGAGGCCGCGCGACCGGTGGCCGGTGGGCCAGCGCCTCCGGGTCGGCGCGGTCGCGCTGCCGCTTGTAGAAGGGGCGTTCGACGAAGTGGCGGGCGACGAAGTCCTGCATCCAGGCCGCGATGTCCGCGGGCAGGGGAACCGCCTCGATCAGGTCGTCCCCGGCGTCGGAATGGGCGTCCACCTCGCCGGGATCGACCGTGATCTCCAGCAGGCGAAGGCCGGGATCCTCCGGACAGCGGCGCAGAATGACGTAGAGCGACGGCCGCGCGCTGGAGAGATTCTCGCGGTAGTTCTCCGCCTCGGTGGGGTGCAGGGCGATGTCCGCGGCACCGGCGTAATAGTGTATGCGGTCCGGCGCCTGCGCCAGGACGCTCCAGGGGGCCCGGTCGGGCAGAGGCGGCAGCAGGCCGATGACGCGCCAGCGGGCGTCCACCCACGGGTTGTCGATGCGCTGGCGTTCCACGACGACGCCGACGCTGCGCCGTTCGGTGTGGTCGGTGTTGGTGCCGGTCATGCGTCCCTCCGGTCCAGGCGGCGCTGCCAGACCTGCCGCACGGGCTCGAACCCCGCGTCCTCCCAAATGTCAATCCAGGACAGGAAGTGCCGGGTGAAGCTCTCCAGCAGGTCGGGCGCCTCGACGTCGCCGAAGCCTTCCTCGCGCAGGGCCGTGCGGTCCGGGTGGCGGCCGGGGTCGGGATCGTCCGGGTCGCCCAGCACGTCCAGCACGGCGCCGACCACCGCCCAGTCGGGAACCCCGTCCTCCGCCGTGCCGGCGGAGGCGGCAAGGCGCGCGCCGCCGACCACGGCGCCGTTCACCAGGACCCGGTCGGAATCGTCGTACCGGATGTCGAGGTTCGGAGGCCCCAGCGCCTCCATGGCGTCGGCCAGCGCGACGAGGGCCACCGCGGTCACGCGGCGCGTCTCGGGCAGCGGCCGGTCCGGTTCCAGCACGATGGCCATGTCCAGCCGGTCGCGCCTCTGCGCCCAGACGAGCGTGCCCGCCTCTTCGCCTTCCGCGGCGAGGCGCGTGGCCGTGGCGAAGGGATCGCCGTCGGCCAGGGGGTGCGGGCGGAAAAGTGGTGGAAATGTCGGTGTATCAAGCCTGTCCATGCCCAAGGAAACGCTTGAGCGGGAGACTTGGTGCCCTGGCGTGTTGTTCGAAGATCAAGTATCGCCGAACCCGGAAGGAGATGCCTCCGTGCGTGCCGTTCTCCCCCTCGCCGCCCTGC
>JAEZPL010000016.1 GCA_023413605.1 Pseudomonadota bacterium | reverse complement strand
ACCCGGAGGAGACCTATTACACCTTCTCCTACAGCCCGATTCCCGACGACGCCGGCAACGCCGGGGGGATCATCTGCGCCAACGCCGACGTCACGCAACGGGTGATCGGCGAGCGGCAGCTTGCGCTGCTGCGCGACCTTGCCGCCGACACCGGCGACGCCCGGACCTGCGAGGATGTGTGCGAGCGTGCCGCCCGCGCGCTGGGGACCGACCCGCAGGACGTGCCCTTCGCCCTGATCTACCTGCTGGATTCTGGGGGCGCGGGCGCCAGCCTGTCGGCCCTGATCGGTCTTGAACGGGGGCACCCGGCGGCGCCCGAACGGCTGCCGATCGGTCCGGAGGCGGTCGGTCCGGAGGGGAGCGGGGCGGAATCGGTCTGGCCGATCCCCGAAACATTGCAAGGCCCCGAGCTGGTGACCGATCTGGAGGCACGCTTCGGCGCCGTCTTCCCCAACGGGCACTGGGCCAAGCCGCCGGTGCAGGCCGCCGTCCTGCCGCTTCCCGCCGCGAGCGAGAGCGGGCATGAGGGGCTGCTCATCGTCGGACTGAACCCGTTCCGCCTGTTCGACGACAATTACCAGCGCTTCCTGGGCCTCGTCGCCGGTCAGATCGCCGGGGCCATCGCCAACGCCGACGCCTATGAAGGGGAACGCCGGCGGGCCGAAGCGCTGGCCGAGATCGACCGGGCCAAGACCGCCTTCTTCTCCAACGCCAGCCACGAGTTCCGCACCCCGCTGACCCTGATGCTCGGGCCGGTGGAGGAGATGCTCGACCGCAACCCGCCCGAAGCCGGGCCGAACGCCATCGTCGACCGCCGCGACCTCGAACTGGTCCAACGCAACGGGCAGCGCCTGCTGCGCCTGGTCAACGCGCTCCTGGACTTCTCGCGCATCGAGGCCGGGCGGATGCGCTCCAGCTTCGCCCCGGTCGATCTGGCCGCCTACACCGCCGATCTCGCGAGCAGCTTCCGTTCGGCCATGGAAAAGGCGGGGCTCGCCTACCGCATCGACTGCCGGCCTCTGCCCGAACCGGTCTGGATCGACCGGGACATGTGGGAAAAGATCGTCCTCAACCTCGTCTCCAACGCCTTCAAGTTCACCCTGGCGGGGGAGGTGGCGGTCACCATGGGGGTGGAAGCCGGACACGCCGTCCTGCGCGTCCGGGACAGCGGCGTCGGCATCCCGGAATCGGAAAAGGGGCGCGTGTTCGACCGCTTTCACCGGATCGATGGGCAGGTCGGGCGGACCTACGAGGGCACGGGCATCGGCCTTGCGCTGGTGAAGGAGCTCACACACCTGCACGGCGGCACGGTCGGTCTGGACAGCCGCGTCGGCGAGGGCACCGTCTTCACCGTCGCCATTCCCTTCGGCAAGGCGCACGTCCCGGCAACGGACCTCCACCGCGATTCCACGCTGGCGCCCACCGCCACCCGCGCGGACGTGTTCGTCGCCGAGGCGATGCAGTGGCTGCCGGGCGACGGCACGGCGCCGCCGCCGCGCCCGGCGCCCATCGTGCCGGAAGCGTCGGAGCGCGCGAAGGGCAAGACCATCCTGGTGGCCGACGACAACGCCGACATGCGCGGCTACGTGGAACGGCTTCTGGCCGCCGCCGGGTACCGCGTCGAAGCGGTGGGCGACGGCCGCGCCGCGGTCGCCCGCGCGCAGGAGGTGCATCCGGACCTTGTGCTGTCCGACGTGATGATGCCGCTGCTGGACGGTTTCGGCGTGATCGACGCCCTGCGCCGGCAGCCGGATACCAAGGACCTGCCCATCATTCTGCTGTCCGCCCGCGCCGGGGAGGAAGCGTCCATCGAAGGCCTCCAGGCCGGGGCCGACGATTACCTCGTGAAGCCCTTCAGCGCCCGCGAGCTTCTGGCCCGCGTGGACGGCGCGCTGCGGCTCGCCGAGTTGCGCCGGGAGACAAACGCCAAGCTGCGCGCGGCCAACGAAGACCTGGAACGGCGCGTGGCGGAACGGACGATGGAACGCGACCGGGTCTGGAGGAACTCGCGCGACCTTCTGGTCGTCGTCGGCATGGACGGCATCTTCCGGTCGGTCAATCCGGCCTGGACCGCCATCCTCGGCCACGCGCCGCATGAGGTGGAGGGGCGCAGCTTCCACGATTTCATCTGGCCGGAAGACGCCGACCTGACGCAAAACGGCCTCACCGACGCGGCGGCAAGACGGAATCTGACGAATTTCGAAAACCGCTACCGGCACAAGGACGGCACGCCGCGCTGGATCTCCTGGCACACGTCGGTGGAAGGCGATCTGGTCTTTGCCTATGGCCGGCACATCACGGCCGAGAAGGAACAGGCCGCAGCCCTGCGCCAGGCCGAGGAGCAGCTGCGCCGGGTCCAGAAAATGGAGGCCGTTGGGCAACTCACCGGCGGCGTCGCGCACGACTTCAACAATTTGCTTCAGGTCATCGGCGGCAACCTTCAGCTTCTGATGAAGGACGTGGCGGGCGACACGCGCGCCGAGCATCGCGTGCGCAACGCGCTGAGCGGGGTTTCGCGCGGGGCGAAACTGGCCTCCTCCCTGCTGGCCTTCGCGCGGCGCCAGCCGCTGGAACCGCGCGCGGTCAACCTCGGCCGCCTGATCCGCAGCCTGGACGACATGCTGCGCCGCGCGATCGGCGAGGAGATCGAGATCGAGGTGATCGATTCCGGTGGGCTGTGGAACACCATGGTCGATCCGACCCAGGTGGAAAACGCCCTGCTCAACCTTGCGATCAACGCCCGCGACGCCATGAACGGGCGCGGCATCCTGACCATCGAGACCGGCAACGCCGAACTGGACGAGGGCTATGCGGCGCGGCACGAGGATGTCCGCCCCGGGCATTACGTGATGCTGGCGGTGACCGACACCGGCAGCGGCATGACGCCGGAGGTGATGGAGCGCGTGTTCGAACCCTTCTTCAGCACCAAGCCGGAAGGGCAGGGCACCGGGCTGGGGCTCAGCATGGTCTACGGCTTCGTCAAGCAGTCCGGCGGGCACGTCAAGATCTACAGCGAGCCCGGCCACGGCACGACCATCCGCCTTTACCTGCCGCGCACGCAGGAGGCCGAGGACCGTCCGGTCGCCGTCGATGATGCCGCCGCGCAAGGCGGCAGCGAGACCGTTCTGGTCGTGGAGGACGACGAGGATGTGCGGCACACGGTCGTGGAGATGCTGACCGACCTCGGCTACCGCGTGCTCCAAGCGCGGGAGGCGCAAAGCGCGCTTGCCATCCTGGAAAGCGGCATTGCGATTGACCTGCTGTTCACCGACGTGGTGATGCCCGGCCCGCTGCGCAGCCCCGATCTGGCCCGCAAGGCGCGGGAGCGGCTGCCGAACCTCGCCGTCCTGTTCACCTCCGGCTACACGCAAAACGCCATCGTCCATGGCGGACGCCTCGATGCCGGCGTGGAACTGCTGAGCAAGCCCTACACGCGCGAAGTCCTGGCCCGCAAGCTGCGTCACGTCCTGCGCAACCAGCAGCAGAAGGCGGGTGCCGGTGTGGCGGCGTCACAACCGGCAGCCCCCGTCCAGCCCCCGGCCATCGCGGAGGAAGGCCCCCAAGGCACCCTGCGCGTGCTGCTGGTCGAGGATGACGCGCTGATCCGCATGACGACGGCGGAAATGCTGTCCGCGCTCGGTCACACGGTGGTGGAGGCCGCCGACGCCGAAGAGGCGCTTGCCGCCGTGGACGGCGCGGCCATCATCGACGCGCTGGTAACCGATATGACCCTTCCCGGCCTTTCCGGCGACCAGCTGGCGGCGACCCTGCGCCAACGCCATCCGGCACTGCCGGTGGTCTTCGCCTCCGGCTACGACCGGCCCGCTGATGGGGCGGACGACTTGGGCAACGTGGCCTACCTGCCCAAGCCCTACGACGAAACCGCGCTGGCCGAGGCTCTGCGCGCCGCCATCCAGGACGCTGGGCCTCCAACCTCGGGCGGCGCGTAGCCGCCCTGCGCGGCCACGGGATCGAGAGCTATCGCATTTGACCTATTGGAGTCCGTTAGAAAATGGGTTCGAGTTCGGTCTGATTGTGAGGCGTCGGAGCATGATGGAGCCCATGGCGACGTAGAGCATGCCTTCGGAGACGTCGATGCGGGCCTCATAGTCGTCACGGGGTGCAGGCCTCTGCGATCGAGAGGCTGTTCTCGTAAAGGCGGTGCCGGGTGATGCGGCCGTTCTCGACGGTGAGGTGCAGCGCGAACGGCCCCGCGAAGGATTTTCCCGTCGCGCGCACGGTTCCCGCTACGTGCCCCATCAGGACTGCGTGGGGGCCGTCGACGAGGAAGGTGTCGACGGAGGCGCGGGCATCCTCGGGTACGGTGTACGCCATCAACTCTGTAAACTGGGCAGCGCATTCGGCGGCGGTGGAACGCGGGCGGATCCACAGGGCGACAGGGTTCTCGGCCAGCATCCAGTCGACTTCATCGGCGAAGAGCGCAGTCAGCCGCTCGGTGTCCCCGGCCAGCCGGGCGGCAAGGAACTCCTGCACGACGGCCCGGGTGGCGTCGGCGACGGAACTCGCGGTGGCTGAACTCTCCGTGGTGGCGTTGGATTTGACGGGCACGGTGCGCTCCTTGCTGC
>JAEZPL010000003.1 GCA_023413605.1 Pseudomonadota bacterium | reverse complement strand
GGCGGGCGGCGCAGGATGGCCGTCTGCGTCGCCATGACATGCTCGACCTCCGACGTGCCGATGCCCCAGGCCATGGCGCCCAGCGCGCCGACCGTGCTGGTGTGGCTGTCGCCGCAGACCAGGGTGGTGCCCGGCAGGGCGATCCCCAGTTCCGGCGCGATCACATGCACGATGCCCTGGCGGACGTCGCCCAGATCGAACAGCGCGACGCCGTTGGCCTTGGCGTTGGCGCGCAGGGCGCGGATCATGTCCGGCCCGCCCGGCACCGTGTCGTCGGTGCGTCCGGTCTCGGTCGAGACGATGTGGTCCGCCGTCGCGAAGGTGAGGTCGGGGCGGCGCAGCCGGCGCCCGGCGGCGGCCAGCCCGGCGTAGGCCTGCGGGCTGGTGACCTCGTGCAGCATGTGGCGGTCGATGTGGAGCAGCACCCGCCCGTCGCCCAGATCGGCGACGACGTGCTGATCCCAGATTTTGTCGATGATGGAACGCGGCGTGTTCATGTCGGTGTCCCCGGCGTTCAAGTCTCGGCGCGTCAGTCGGCGGCCCGGTAGGCCTCTTCCCGCTCGTAGTAGTTCGGGAAGCCGACGAGGTCCTTCAGCGCTTCGAAATCGGCCTGGGCCACCTGGGCCTCCTTCCCGTCCGCCACGGCGGACAGGGCGGATCGCATGGCCTGGACGGCGGCCGACACCAGGGTCAGCGGATAGGCGGCGAGCTTGAAGCCCAGCGCCTCCAGCTCGCGGGGCGGCAGGATCGGCGTCTGGCCGCCGCGCACCAGATTCGCCATGGCCGGGCGGTCGATGCCCGCGCAGAAGGCAGCCATCTCCGTTTCGCTGTGCGGAGCCTCCATGAAGATGATGTCGGCGCCCTCCTCCACGAAATCCTGGCAGCGCTCCAGCGCCGCGTCGAAGCCGTGCACGGCGCGGGCGTCCGTCCGCGCGAGGATCAGGATGTCGTCGGACCCGGACCGGGCGGCATCGACGGCGGCGCGGATCTTCATGCGCGCCTCGGCCCGCCCGATGACCTGCTTGCCCTTGGTGTGGCCGCAGCGCTTGGGACTGACCTGATCCTCGATCAGGACGGCGGCGGCCCCGGCGCGGGCGTAGTCGCGCACGGTGCGCTGCACGTTCATGGCGTTGCCGTAGCCGGTGTCGCCGTCCCCGATCACCAGCAGGCCGGGAGCCGCCTGACAGACGTTGCGGAGCTGGTCCAGCATCTCGGCGAAGGAGATCAGCCCGGTGTCGGGCATCCCCAGCCGGGTGGCCGAAACGGCGAAGCCGCTCATCAGGCTGACGCGAAAGCCGGCCTGCTCGATCAGCCGCGCCGACAGCGCGTCGAAACAGCAGGGCATCAGGTGAAGGCCGGGAGCCTCCAGCAACGTTTTCAGGCGTTGTGCGGGTGTCGTCACCGGTTGTATCCCTCCCTTGTCGCCGCTTCCGCCATGGCGCGCCGGAAACGGCCCATTAATTTGTTGCGCCCACGAACATAAGACGTCATTGTATACAACGCAACCTGAAAAAATTTCCGCGATCCGATTCAGCCGCCGCACAGGCGGGCACCGGGCGGAAGCGGAAGGGAGGTCAGCATGCCGGACATCGCCGGGGCTCTGGCGCCCCAATGGGGCAACGACTCCAGCGGCGGCTCCAACCGCGCCGCCGACCGCGCCTACCGCTTCATCCGGGAAGGCATCCTGGCCAGCCGCTGGCCGCCGGGCGCCCATCTGCGGGAACAGGAACTGGCCGAACTGTCCGGGGTCAGCCGCACCCCCGTGCGCGAGGCGCTGCGCCGGCTGGCCGCCGACGGCCTGTTGCAGCTCGTCCCCAATCTGGGCGCCACGGTGAACGCCTGGACGATCCAGGATCTCGACGAGATTTTCGGACTGCGCGCCACGCTGGAGAGTCAGGTGGCCGGCCTTGCCGCCACCCGCGCGGAACCGCACCATCTGGCGGAACTGGCGTCCCTGTGCGACGCGATGGAAGCGGTGGTGGGGGATGGCAGCGCCGTGGATTTCTCCCGCATCACGCCGCTGAACGACCGCTTCCACGGCCTGCTGATCGACATCGCCGGGGATCGGCGCCTCGGCCAGATGATCCGGCAGGTGGTGGAAATGCCGCTGGTGCTGCGGACCTTTGCCCGTTACAGCCGGCGCGACCTTGCCCGCAGCATGAACCACCACCGCGAGATCGTGGAGGCCCTGACGGCACGCGACGGGGAGTGGGCGTCGTCGGTGATGCGCGCGCATGTGCGCGCCGGGCGGGCCGTCTTCACGATCCCGAAAAACGAGTGACCCTTATTGTATACAATGACGCCGCAGCACCGAAGGAACGAAGTCCGCAGAACTGGCAACCCCTCCCCTGCCGCAAGCATGGTCTTAACAAAGCGTAACCGGCCCTCAGAAAAGGCCTGCGGCATTTTGCCCTTGGGGTAAACCCTAACAAGTCTAGGGTTCCCCCCAATGGGATGGCCGGACGGCCCCCGGTACCTTCGCACCGTAGGGCCCGCGCAACGCCGCGGGCTGCGGAACAGGTGCGAAGGGGTCAGCCATGGACCAATCACGGCGCAACTTCTGTATGGGCGTCGGCGCCGCCACCATCGGCGCGGCCACGCTGGCCTCGGCGCCGGCCAAGGCCGCGCAGGCGCGCAAGGGCGGTGACGCGGCGCATCGCTGGGGCATGGTGGTGGACGTGGGCAAGTGCGTCGGCTGCCAGGCCTGCACGGTCTCCTGCATCATGGAGAACGACGTCCCGGAGAACAGCTTCCGCACCATCGTCTCGACCTACGAGGTGACGGAGCAAGGCAAGACCGGCTCCTACATGCTGCCGCGCCTGTGCAACCACTGCGAGGACGCGCCCTGCATCCCAGTCTGCCCGACCGGCGCCACCTTCCAGCGCCAGGACGGCATCGTCGTGGTGGACAACACGGTGTGCGTGGGCTGCGCCTATTGCGTCCAGGCATGCCCCTACGACGCGCGCTTCATCAACCACGAGACCCAGACCGCCGACAAATGCACCTTCTGCGTCCACCGCGTGGACGCCGGGCTGCTGCCCGCCTGCGTCGAAACCTGCGTCGGCGGCGCCCGCATCTTCGGTGACCTGAACGACCCGGACAGCACCGTCTCCAAGCTGGTCCGCGAGGCGGATCCGAAGGTGCTGAAGCCCGAACAGGGCACCCAGCCGCGGGTCTTCTACATCGGCCTCGATCCGAAATTCCAAGGCAAGGTGGACGGCACGCCGACCCTGTGGCGCCCGAGCGCCCAGCCGCACGCCGAGGCCCCCGCCGAGAAGGAGCATGCGTGATGGACACCAACATCGTCGAGGTCATCAACGTGACCCGCGAGGTCGCGTGGCTTCCCTGGGCCGTGCAGTATTTCTTCCTGATCGGCCTGTCCGTCGGCGGCGCCCTGCTGAGCCTGCCCGGCTATGTCTTCGGCAAGGAGGATTGGCGAAAGCTCGGCCGCGTCGCCCTGCTGGTGGGCTTGACCTGCGGGCTGGCCGCGCCGGTGGCGCTGCTGTCCGACCTGCACCAGCCCGGCCGCTTCTGGCACTTCTACGTCGTGTTCCGGCCGACGTCCTGGATGTGGTGGGGTTCGGTCTTCATTCCCTTCTACGTCACGGGCCTGCTGGCCTACGCCTGGGCCTGCTTCCGCGAGGAATTCCTGGAACAGGGCCGCATCGACAGCCGCCTCGCCGCGCTGTACCGGCTGGCCGCCCTGGGCGGAGGCCGCAACGACCGGCTGATCCGGTCCACGGGGCTGGTCGTGCTCGCCGGGGCCGCCCTCGTGGCCCTCTACACGGGTGCCGAGGTCGCCGTGGTCGGGGCGCGCCCGCTGTGGCACACGCCCTTCCTGCC
>JAEZPL010000744.1 GCA_023413605.1 Pseudomonadota bacterium | reverse complement strand
ATCCGGCCGGCAGATCGGGCTGCGTTCCACCGTGATGCGGTCCAGCACCATGTTCTGCGACGCCATCTCCTTGAAGATCGGCCCGCTGTGGAAGGCGTTGGTGGCGGCGTAGTTCATGGCGCGGTGTTCCGGCGTCAGGCCGGTGTTGCGCATTTCGTAATAGATGCGGTGCAGGAACTCGCCGATGCGTGCGCGGACCTGATCCTCCTGCTCCTTCTGCATCGCGTCCATGGTGGACAGTACGGCGTCGACCAGCGTGTGGACGTTCCAATTGTACATGCCGCGCAGGGTGGGGGAGATGCTGGGGACCACCGTGCCGTTGTAAAGGCGGGTCGTCCCCCTGATCCGGCCGGCGATGGACACGCGCTCCACGCCCTGCTTCTCCTGCTGGAACAGGAATTCAACGAGGCGCAGGTAGCACAGCACGGCGAACTGGCTGTCCGGCTCGATGGCGTAGACCGGCGTGTCGTCGATGCAGAGCGTCCAGATCAGCGCCTCGGCCTCGTCGGTGTGGCCGTCGCCGCCCTCCTTGGTGGCCTGGAGGCGGGTCGCCATCTTGACGGGGTTCATGATGTCGGCGGCGCTGCCCATCTGCTGGATGAAATAGTCCATCCGCGCCTCGGTCCCGAAATCGTAGCTGAGCTGGCCCAGCGCGAACACCAGCTGGCCGCTGGATGTCCCGGCGGTCGGGCGCCGGCAGCCGCATTCCGACGGGACCACCGCGGGGGCGGCAAGCTGGGCCGGCGTTTCGGAAGGCGACACCGCGAGGTCCGACGGCGCGAGGCCGAGGTCGGAGGGGGCGACCGGCTGGAAATCGCGGGGCAGGTTCGGCATGGACGGGTCCTTTTCGGTGTTGCGGGTGTGATGTGCGGCGTGCGCGTCGCCGCCGACGCCGAGGATGCGCATCAGGGAGCAGGGCACGTTGAGGCGGCCGCGCAGCGCCCGGCTTTCGTCGAACGCCTCGTCGGGCAGCAGGCCGATGGCGCAGTCCAGCAGGATCCTGCGGACGCGCAGCGGGTCGGGCGTTTCGCCGCGGCGCCGTTGCAGGCCGAGCAGAAGGGCCGCGACCGCGGTGACGATGGGGGTGGCGAAGCTGGTTCCCGTCTTGCGGACGATGCCGCCGGGGATGCCCGCTCCGGGAATGTCGGCGCCCGGCGCCAGGATGCCCTGGCCGCGCAGCGCGCCGCCGAAATTGCTGAAACCCAGCGGCCGGCCTTCCGCGTCCGCGGCGCCGACCGCCAGCACGCCCGGCAGGGCCGCGGGCACATGGACGCAGTCGCAGCCGTCGTTGCCGGCCGCCGCGACGATCAGCACGTTGCGCGTCACGCAGCGTTCGACGGCGCTTTCCAGCAGGAATTCCGCCCGTCCGGAGGTGCTGAGCACGCCGCCGCTGATGTTGATGACGTGGGCGCCGGCCTCGACCGCGCGGTCGATGGCCATGGCCAGCGCCGCCTGGTCGCAATCGGCCAGCCGTCCGGCGGCGTCCTCGCCATAGACCGGGATGACCACGCCCCGGCAGCCGGGCGCGATGCCGGTCCCCCGGCCCAGAATGACGCTGGCGACGTGGGTGCCGTGGTCGGAAAGCGGGGCTGCACCCGCACCCGCACCCGCACCGCCGGGCGCGGCGGGCAACGTCTCGAACCGCGCCGACGCGAGGGCCGGGTGCCCGTGATGAACGGGGCCGTCGAGGATGGCGACCACGATGTCCTCGTGTCCGCTCTCCATCAGCATCAGCCCCTGAAGGCCGTTCAGGCCCGGCAGGGCGGCCCACGGCGTGCTTGGCGCATCGTGGTTGATGACGGGCGGAACAACCACCTCTGCTTCCCTTCACAAGTCCGGTGTCTCTGCACCATAGGACGGATCAGAAATTGTACTCGTGAAGGGAATTTCTTCGAAATGGAGGGGTTTTTGCGGAGAGGGCAGCGTCATACGGTCGGCGGATGAACACGTCCAGTGCCCGCCGTCCGTATCACTGCGCTTCGCGCACGGCCCGCTCGAAGGCCGCCAGCATCTCCACCCCCTCCGCACCGAAGCGGCGCCCGATGGCCTCGCGCACGGCCGGCTGGGCGACCTTGCGGAACTCCTCCGCCTCGCGCGCGGACAGGGTGTGCACCTCCATCCGCTGGGCCAGCGGCGGCAGGCCGCGGTCCGACGCCTCGATCAGGCGGCTTAGGCCGCGGCTGGCCACCACCCCCAGGCGCGCTGCGTTCAGTACCGCGGCGCGGTCGCCGGGGGCGAGGTCGTCCAGGAACTTGGCGTTGATGACCCAGACGTAGGGAAGGAATAGGTGGTTGCTCAGCGTCAGGTGGCGCTGAACCTCGTCGAAGCGGGCGAAGCGAATGATCGGCACGGGGTTCATCTGGCCGTCCACCGCCCCGGTGCCCAACGCGTTGTACAGCTCCGACCAGGTGACGTTCAGCGGCGTGCCGCCCAGGCTGGCGATCATCGTCCGGTGCGTGTCGAGATCCATGGTGCGGATCTTCAGGTCCTTCACGTCTTCGGGCTTGCGGATCGGCCGTTTGGAGTTGGTGATGGTGAACAGCCCGCCCGGATCGCCGAAGCCCAGCACGGCGATGCCCGCCTTGCGGCGGATATCCTCGGCCAGAGTGCGCCCGAACGGCCCGTCGAAGACATCGTAGGCGTTGGTGACGGAGGTGTAGGCGAAGGGCAGGTCGAGGATCGCCAGCATCGGGTAGAGCGGCGCCACCCCGCCGACCGACGAGATGGCCGATTGGATGGTGCCCTGCTTCACCAGCTTCACCGCGTCGCCGTCCCGGCCCACCTGCCCTTCGGGAAAGATTTCCACGCGGACGCGCCGGTCGGTGGCGGTCTCCACGTTGTTCTTGAACACGATGGCCATGGCGCCGGCCGTGTTGTCGAAGGCGTCGTTGCGGTTGGGGTGCGCCAGCTTGATCACCGTCTCGGCGGAGGCCACCCCGCCGGCCATCATCAGCAGGACCGCCATTAGGGCGGCCAGCCGGCGCGCCGTCCATCTCGTCTTCATCGCTGTCCTCATTTCGTCTTGAAGTGTTCGGCGGCGTCCCAGCCGTCGCCGGGCGGGTCGGCGATCAGCCGTTCGCACCGCGCGATGTAGATCCGGGCGAGCGTGCTCGTCTCCGCGGCCTCGGCCAGCGGACGCAGCAACTCCAGCGCAGCCGACCAGCGCCGGCCGCGGTAGAGCGCCACCGCCACGTGCCACTGACGGCAGAGGTCGTGCGTTTCGGGCGAGCAGGCGAAGGGAGAGCGCGGGTCGAGCGCGCCGACCAGTTCGAACAGCTCGATGGGCGCCGACAGGCCGGAGGGCACGGCCAGATCCACCGGCCGGAACAGGAACCGCCCGCGCACCGCGCGCTCCACCGTCTCCGTCACCAGGATGCTGGTGCCGTAAGCCTTGTTCAGCCCCTCGATGCGGGACGCGAGGTTCACGTGTGAACCGAGTGCGGTGTACTGCATGCGGTCGGAGGAGCCGACGTTGCCCACCACCACTTCGCCCATGTGCAGGCCGAAGCGGGTCGGCATCGGCGGGGTGCCGGCGGCCACGCACTCCTCGTTGATGCGCCGGTTCACGGCGAGGCAGCCGAGCGCGGCGAGGCAGGCGCGCTCCGCATGGTCCGGATCCGTCCGCGGGGCGTTCCAGAAGGCCATGATGGCGTCGCCGATGAACTTGTCGACCGTGCCGCCATGGTCGTGGATGCAGCCGGTCATCTGCTGGAAATAGGTGGTCAGGCGGTTCAGCACCTGCTGCGGCGGCATTGTCTCGCTGGTCGCGGTGAAGCCGGCGATGTCGGTGAACAGGATGCTCAGCGGCCGGGTCTCCCCTCCCAGCTCGCCGCCGTCGCCGGTCACGATGATGTCGCGCACCAGCGCCTTCGGCACATAGGCGCCGAAGCGGCGCAGGCCGCCCTTCATGGCTTCCACGGCACCGGCCAGCTCCGCCACCTCGCGCACGCGCGAGCGGACGTGGAAGTCGTTGTCCAGCTCGAAGTGGCGGATGCGGTTGGTCTCCGCCACGATCTGCTGCATGGGGCGGGTCAGCCGGTGCGACAGCCACAGCAGCAGCAGGACCGACGCGGCGAGCAGCGCGCTGCCGATGGCCATGATGCGGACGGTGGCGCCGCGGATGGCGCCCACGAACTCGTCCACCTCCACCGCGACGCCGACGGTCCAGTCGCGGCCCATGTCGCTCGGCAGTGGGGCGAACTTGATGATGTAATCCTTGCCGTCCGGCCCCAGCGGGGCGATGAAGCGGCTGCCGGCGCCCTGGTCGCGCAGCGCCACGGCGCCGGCCAGCACGGGATCGGGGAAGGACGCCGCCATGTGCAGGGCCGGCTTGCCGCCGCTGCGGTCGACCAGCAGATCGGCGCGGTTGTGGCCGATCACCCGGCCGGCGCCGTCGACCACGAAGATCACGCCCGCAGCACCGATGCGTTTGGCGTCCAGGCGGTCCGCCAGCGCGTCCAGCGACACGTCGGCG
>JAEZPL010000741.1 GCA_023413605.1 Pseudomonadota bacterium | reverse complement strand
CCGGCGTGTGGAGCCGCGACGGCAACCGCGCCTTCCGCATGGGCCGCGCCATCCAGGCGGGCCGCGTGTGGACCAACTGCTACCACCTCTACCCGGCCCACGCGGCCTTCGGCGGCTACAAGCAGTCCGGCATCGGCCGCGAGACGCACAAGATGATGCTCGACCACTACCAGCAGACCAAGAACCTGCTGGTCAGCTACAGCCCGAAGGCCCTGGGCTTCTTCTAAAGCCCAATCCCCCTCTCCCCTCCGGGGAGAGGGAATTTACGCCGGTTTCGTCTCCTCCCTGTGACTGACTGGCCGGGGGCCGCGCGGCCTCCGGCCAATTTTCATTGGACCATCTTTCCCTGGAGCATCCGCCCATGGTCGAACGCGTCGTCGCCACACCGGCCGCCCTGCACCTGATCGACAAGCTGCGGGGGCTGTACGGGCCGTTGTTCTTCCACCAGTCCGGCGGCTGCTGCGACGGCAGCGCGCCGATGTGTTTCATGGACGGGGAGTTCAAGCCCGGCGGGCAGGACGTTCGGCTCGGCGGGATCGGCGGCTGCCCCTTCTACATGGGGGCCGCCCAGTTCGGGTATTGGGAGCACACCCAGCTGATCATCGACGTGGTGCCGGGCCGCGGCGCCAGCTTTTCCCTGGAGGCGCCGGAGGGCGTGCGCTTCCTCACCCGCTCCCGCCTGTTCACCGACGCCGAAATGGCGGAGCTTCAGGCGCAGGGCGCCGCTATGACAAATTCATCATAGCGCCTGCCCGTCCATCACGGTATGGTGGTTGCTGACTATGGGATTTTTCCCGGTCGGTACGGCCGCAGGGCAGTTTGACCCGTGTTTCAAGCTGACCTCCCCGCGCGGCGGTGCTTATGGAACCGAACTCGGCGCCCCCGCGACACGCGGGAGGCGCCATTTTCGTGTCCGGCGCCTTTTCGTGTCCGGTTTCGCCTTAGACGATGGTCCAATGCCACCGAAGCCCCGTCGGCTTTGCCCCTCGGCGGGCGGTAGGATAACGTAAAGGTCATCCGACGACTTTCCATACGGTCTTCCATGCTTCGGGCGATGGACGCCATGCCGATTCTCTCCGGAACCCGCCACGCGCACGGCACCGCCCAACCGGACGGACCCTTGCTCGACCGGTCGCCCCGTCCATCTCTGCCGCGCGCCGCCTCCATGGCGGAAGACGCGCGGATCGCCGCGCGGGAGTTGTTCGACGCCCTGTGCGGCCCGGCGTCGTCCAACCCGGACCTGGAAATGGCGCTGGTCTTCTGCTCCCCCCACCACGACCGGGAGGAGCTGGCGGCGGCGCTGGCGGAGCTGTTCGGGCCGATCCCCGTCGTCGGCTGCACCACGGCGGGGGAGATCACGCCCTTCGGCTACGCCGCCGGATCGCTGGTCGGCATCGGCTTTCCGCGCGACGACTTCACCATCGTGGCCCAGCGCATCGACGACCTCGACCGCTTCTCTATCGGGGAGGCCCCGCGCGTGCTGCGCGGCCTGCTGGAGCAGCGCGACGCCGCGCTCGCCGCCCGCGCGGAAGGATTCACCGACTGCGGCAGCTTCGCCTTTCTGATGATCGACGGCATGTCGCGCGCCGAGGAAATGGTGGTCAGCGCGCTGCACAGCGTGCTGATGGACATCCCGCTGTTCGGCGGCTCGGCCGGCGACGAGCTGCGGTTCGAGCGCACCTTCGTCCTGCACGACGGGCGGTTCCGGTCCAACGCGGCGGTGCTGATGCTTGTCACCACGGCGCGGCGCTTCGTGGTGTTCCGGACGGAGCATTTCGTGGCGTCCGACGCCAAGATGGTGGTCACCGGCGCCGACCCGCAGAGCCGCATCGTCACCGAGATCAACGCGGAGCCCGCCGGCCGCGAGTACGCCCGCATGGTCGGGCTGGAGGGCGAGCCGCTGACGCCCATGATCTTCGCGGCCTATCCCGTCGTGGTGCGGGTGGGCGGCGAGTATCACGTCCGCTCCATCCAGAAGGTCAACGAGGACGAGAGCCTGACCTTCTACTGCGCCATCGACGAAGGCATCGTGCTGACCGTCGCCAAGGGCGTGGACCCGGTCGAGAATTTCGAGGACATGATGCTGAAGCTGGCGGCGGAGATCGGCGGGCCGCCCGATCTCGTGCTGGGCTGCGACTGCATCCTGCGCCGGCTGGAACTGGAGCAGCGGCAGCTGAAGCACGTCATGTCCGCCTCGCTGGCGCGGCACAACGTCGTCGGTTTCTGCGCCTACGGCGAACAGTACAACGCCATGCACGTCAACCAGACCTTCACCGGCGTTGCGATAGGTGCGCGATGACGCTCGTCTTCTCCGACCGCAACACGCAAGCGCCCCTGACCGCCGACGAGCGTGCGCGGCTGGAGGCCCTGGAGCGCGAGAACGCGAAGCTGAAGCGCATCAATCAGGTGCTGATGGACCGGGTGGAACGGTCCATGGACGTGCAGGGCGGCGCCTTCTCCCTGTTCCAGACCGCCATCGTGCTGGAACAGAAGGTGCGGGAACGGACGCTGGAGCTGGAACGGGCGCTGCGGGAGTTGGAGGACAGCCACCGCGACCTCGCCCGCGCCAAGGAACTGGCCGACACCATGCGCACCCGCCTGTCGGAGGCCATCGAGTCGGTGAACGAGGGCTTCGCCATCTTCGACAGCGACGACCGGCTGGTGCTGTGCAACAGCAAGTACCTCGCCCTGTGGCCGGAGATCCGCGACCGCATCATGCCCGGCGTGCGCTTCCGGGAGATCGCGGAACTGGCGGCGTCCTCCCGCTCGGTCGCCGACGCCTACCCGCGGCCGGACCTGTGGCTGGCCCAGCGGCTGGCCCAGCACCGCGAGCTGAAGGGGCCCTACATCTACCGCCTGTCGGACGGCCGCTGGGTCCAGGTGAACGAGCGGCGCACCCGCGACGGCGGCGTGGTCGGCGTCTACACCGACATCACCGACCTGAAGGAGCATGAGACCCGCCGGCGCGAACGCGAACTGGCCGAGAAGTCGGCGCTGTTGCAGGCCACGCTGGACAACATCGCGCAGGGTGTGGGCGTGTACGACCGCGACCAGCGGCTGGTCGCCTGGAACGAGCGCTTCGCCGGCCTGCTGCGCCTGCCGGAGGACGTGGCGCGCAAGGGCTCCAGCTTCGCCGACTTCATCCTGCACCACGCCGCCATGGGCGACCGCGGCCTGTCGGTCACCGCGCTGATGGCGCCGAGTTGCCTCGTGGAGCAGCCCTGGCTGGACGACACGGTGCTGGAGATCAGCCGCAACCCCATGCCGGGCGGCGGCTTCGTCCTGACCTTCACCGACATCACGGAGCGCAAGCGGGCCGAACAGGCACTGCGCGACAGCGAGCAGCGCATCCGCCTCGTCACCGACGCGGTGCCGGCGCTGATCGCCTATGTGGACGCGGAGCAGCGCTTCCGCTTCGTCAACAAGGCGTACGAGGGCTGGTTCAACCGCACCCGCGAGGAGATCGAGGGCCAGCCCATGTGGGCGGCGCTGGGCGACCTGTATTACGAGGCCCGCCGCGTCCATGTGCAGCGGGCGCTGGCCGGGGAGGAGGTGACCTTCGAGCTGGACCTGCCCGGCGAGAACGGAGCCCCGCGCTACGCCGTCGCCACCTACATCCCGCATTTCGGCGAGAAGCGCGCCGGCGGCAAGCGGGAGGTGCTGGGCTATTTCGGCCTGATCCACGACATCACCGAGCGGCGGCTGGCGGCCGAGGCCCTGGCCGACGCCAAGGACAGCCTGGAACACCGCGTCGCCGAACGCACGGCGGAGCTGACCTGCCTGAACGGCCGGCTTCAGGAGCAGATCGCCGAGCGCATCGCGGCGGAGGATGCCCTGCGCCTCGCCAAGGCGGAGGCGGAGCAGGCGAACCTGTCCAAGACCCGCTTCCTGGCGGCGGCCAGCCATGACCTGCTGCAACCGCTGAACGCCGCCCGCCTGTTCGTCTCGGCCCTGGGGGACCTGGAACAGCCGGCGCCGAACCGCGGGCTGGTGGACAACATCGACGTGGCGCTGGCCGCCGTCGAGGATCTGCTGTCGGCTCTGCTGGACATCTCCAAGCTCGACGCGGGCGCCGTGCGGCCGGAGGTCGCCGACTTCCCGATCAAGAGCCTGCTCGGCGCGCTCGCCACGGAATACGCCGCCGTGGCGAAGGAACGCGGGCTGGACCTGCGCGTCGTCGGCAGCCACGCGGTGGTGCGCAGCGACATCCGGCTGCTGCGCCGGATTCTCCAGAATTTCCTGTCCAACGCGCTGCGCTACACGCCCGCGCGGGAGGGAGCGGGCCGGGTGCTGATCGGCTGCCGGCGCACCCCGGAGGGCTTGCGGATCGAGGTGTGCGACACCGGCCCCGGCGTGCCCGCCGACAAGCTGGACGAGATCTTCCAGGAATTCCGGCGGCTCGACACGCCCTGCGCCAACGAACGGGTGCGCGGCATGGGCCTGGGCCTCGCCATCGTGGACCGCGTGGCGCGGATGCTCGACCACCCGATCACCGTGCGGTCGGA
>JAEZPL010000821.1 GCA_023413605.1 Pseudomonadota bacterium | reverse complement strand
CCATCAGGTCGGTCACGCCGCGCACGCCGGAATGCAGCACGTCGTCGGCCATCTTGAAGGCGTCGGCGAACGTGGTCTTCTCGTTGGCGATGCGGAACAGGTTCTGGTTCGGGATGATGATCAGCGTGTCGACATACTGCTGCAGCTCGGCGATGCCCGATTCGGCCAGGCGCATGCGGTGCGCGCCTTCTAAATGGAAGGGCTTGGTCACCACGCCGACGGTCAGGATGCCGCGCTCGCGCGCCGCGCGCGCCAGCACCGGGGCAGCGCCCGTGCCGGTGCCGCCGCCCATGCCGGCGGTGATGAACACCATGTTGGAGCCTTCCAGGTGACCGACGATCTCGTCGATCTGCTCCTCCGCGGAGGCCCGGCCGACGTCCGGCTTGGAGCCGGCGCCCAGGCCGCGGGTGACGGTGGTGCCCAATTGGATGCGCTTTTCGCAGAGCGAGCCCTTCAGCGCCTGCGCGTCGGTGTTGCCGACGACGAAGTCCACACCTTCAAGGTTGGACTTGATCATGTTGTTCACGGCGTTGCCACCGGCGCCACCGACGCCGAACACGGTGATCCGGGGCTTCAGTTCAGGTTCGATGCTGGGGATCGTGACATTGATCATGGTAGCCTCCACAACCTTTTCATTGTGTTCGATGCTTGGTCTTGAGAGTTGTCCCGGTTGTTTCCGGGGGGTGCTTTTTTAGTCACGAATGACACGTCGCGGCGGGAGCCTTTTTGTGTTCACGTCAAAGGTTCTCCCGCAGCCACAGACCGACGCGCCCGAAGAACCCCGTGCCGGAGCCAGCCTCATGGCTCGCGACCGGAAGTTCCGTCGGGTTGCGCACGGCGTGCAGAAGAAGGCCCGCGGCGGTCGAATAGGACGGACCGCCATGAGCCTCGTTCAGACCGGTGATCCGCGTCGGGCGACCGATGCGGACCTGCTTGTCCAGGATGAGCTGGGCCAGCTCGCGCATGCTCGGCAGCTGGCTGGCGCCGCCGGTCAGCACGACGCGGCGGCCGACCAGCTTCGCGTAGCCGGAATGCTCCAGGCGCGACCGGACTTGCTCGAAAATCTCTTCCAGCCGGGGCTGGATGATGGGCACCAGATAGGATTTCGGCAGGTTGTTGGAACCCAGCCGTTCCTCCTCGCCGACCTGGGGCACGTCGATCATCTCGCGCTCGTCGGACGGGCTGGTCATGGCGCTGCCGTGCAGCGTCTTCATGCGCTCCGCGTGGACGACGGGCGTGGTCAGCCCGCGCGCGATGTCGTTGGTGACGTGGTTGCCGCCCAGCCGGATGCAGTCCGACCAGACCAGCTTGCCCTCGGCGAAGACGGAGATGGTGGTGGTGCCGCCGCCCATGTCGATGCAGGCGGATCCCATCTCCATCTCGTCCTCAACCAGACAGGCGAGGCCGGAGGCGTACGGGCTGGCGACCAGCGTGTCGATGTCCAGGTGGCAGCGGGCGACGCAGGTCTGCAGGTTGCGCACGGATCCCGCCGGGGCGGTGATCACGTGGGCCTGCACGCCCAGCCGTTCGCCGTACATGCCCTTGGGGTCGCGGATGCCGCGGCTGCCGTCCAGCGAGAATCCCACGGGGATCGCGTGCACCAGCGCCTGGTCCGGGCCGACCTGCAGCGTGCGGGCGTGCGCCAGCGCGCGGCGCACGTCGCTGTCCGACACCTCCTGGCCGGGGACGGCGATCTCCGCGTTGAAGCCGTGCGAGATCGGGCAGGACACGTTGACGATCACGTCGCGGATGGTCTCGTTGGCCATCTGCTCCGCCGCGTGCACGGCGGCGCCGATGGACGTCTCCGCCGCCTCCATGTCGATGATGGAGCCGGCGCGCACGCCCGTGGCGATCTGGTGGCCGATGCCCAGAATGCGTACCGCACCCGCGTCCTCGACACGGGCGATGAAACAGCACACCTTGGTCGAGCCAACGTCCAACGCGGCGACGATTCCGCCGCGCGCGGGGCGTTTTGCCTTCTTCGTGCTGTTGAAGCCCATTTTAGACACCCTATGGCCCCTTGCGTGCGGTCATCAGTGTTGGTGTTGGGGGTGGATCACGTCTTCTTGCCCGACTTCTTCTTGTTGTCTTCCTCGGTCCAGGGCAGGACGGCGGTGGCGGAAGTCTGAAGCACCGCGCGGTCGGGCTGGCGCAGGTCGATGGCGACGATGTCGCGGTCCAGCACCTTGCCCGACGCGTCGAGTTCGGCGAGCTGGCGCAACGCGGTCTGCATTCCGGCTTCCGGCAGCTTCACCACGACACCGTTCTTCAGCTTCAAATCCCAGCGGCGGTCGCCCAGCCAGCTTGCGGCGCTCACCTTGTCGCGCAGCGACGGCACGTTGTCGAGTGCCGCCAGCAGCTTCGGCACCTGGAACGGCGCGTTGGCGCCCACGACCTGGGGCAGGGTTTCGATCCGCTCGTTGCCGCGGCGCGCCAGCTCGGTCGCGTCGGCCAGGGGGCGGCCTTCGCGGTCGATGACGGTGAACTTGCGGTCGTGCTGCCAGATCGCCATCGGCTGGCGCTCCGACAGGCGGACATAGAGGATGTCGGGCAGGCGGCGTTCGACCGAGGCGGCGGAAACCCAGGGCAGGCTCTCCAGCCGCTCCTTGGCCTCGGCGAGGTTGACGGCCAGGATCGGGTCGCCGCGCTGCACGCCCAGCGTGCGCAGCAGGGCATTCCGGTCGGTTTCCGTCCGGCCTTCGACCATGACGTCGCTGACGGCGAATCCGATGCCGGCGCTGGCGGCGATCAGGCTGTCCTGCACCGCTGTGGCGGTCTCCCCGATGGTGCCGCGCTTCCAGGCGGAGCCGGCAAGGCCCGCCATGATCAGCACCGGCGTCAGCAGGATGGCCGCCTTGACGGCCGGGCGCGTCCAGCGCGGCCAGGCGCGGCGGCGGTTGCCTTTCTGGGCCGACTGCGCCATGGCGCGCGGCGGCACCGGCCTCTCGTCGCGCGGCCGGCCACCTGTCATGCCGCCCATGGCTCCGGAAGCCGGGCGGAATTGCGGGTCGACGCTCAATCGAGTTGGCATGCGGCGTTCTCCACCATCCAAGCGACGAGGGCTCCGTAGGTGATCCCCACGGCTGCGGCCTGTTCCGGCACCAGCGACAGCGGCGTCATGCCGGGCTGGTTGTTCAGTTCCAGGAAATACAGGCCATCCGTACCAGTTTTGCTGTCATCCCAGCGGAAGTCGCTGCGCGAAACGCCGCGGCAGCCCAAAGTCTGGTGCGCGAGCACCGCTAGTCTTTTGGCTTCTTCCGCAACCGCCTCCGGGATCTGCGCGGGCACAGTATGAACGGCATGACCGGCGCTGTATTTAGCCGTGTAGTCATACACCTGTGCTTCAAAGTGGATCTCGGTGACCGTCAGGGCACGGCATTCGTTGTCGAGTCCGCCCATCACACCAACCGTCAGTTCACGGCCGGGGATGAATTCCTCAATCAAAGCGCGTTCGCCGAAGGTCCAGGCGTCGCCGACGGGGCTGTTCTGCCCCTCGCGGACCAGTGTGACGCCGACCGTCGACCCTTCGTCCACCGGCTTGACGATGTAGGGGGCGGGCATCGGGTGCGCGCTGCCGGTCAGCTCGCCCTTCGTCAGCACGAGGCCCTTGGGCGAGCGCACGCCGACCGAGGCCAGCAGGGCCTTCGTCATCACCTTGTCCATGGCGACCGCCGCCGCCCGCACGCCCGAATGGGTGTAGGGGATGCCCAGGAATTCCAGCACGCCCTGGATGGTGCCGTCCTCGCCGCCGCGCCCGTGCAGCGCGTTGAAGACGACGTCCGGGCGCGGGTCGCCCAACGCCTGGATCAGCCCGTTCAGGTCGCGCTGAACATCCACCGCGGTGACGGTGTAGCCTTCCTCTTCCAGCGCCTTGGCGACGCCGGCGCCGCTGACCAGCGACACCTCGCGCTCCGCCGACCAGCCGCCCATCAGGACCGCGACGTGCTTCTTCTGCGTCGTCATGCGGACGCTCCTTCCTTCGGCGCACCGGCCGGCACGCCGACCCGCTTGATTTCCCAGTCCAGCGTGACGCCGGACGTCTCGAACACGCGGCGCCGGACTTCCTCGCCCAGCGCCTCCAGGTCGGCAGCCGAGGCGGCGCCCTGGTTGATCAGGAAGTTGCAGTGCTTCTCCGACACCTGGGCGTCGCCGATGCCCAGGCCCCGGCAGCCCGCCTTGTCGATCAGCTCCCACGCCTTGTGGCCGGGCGGGTTCTTGAAGGTCGAACCGCCGGTGCGGGAGCGGACCGGCTGGGTGTCGGCGCGCTTGTCGGAAATCTCCGCCATGCGCCGCGCGATCTCCAGCGGCTCGCCGGCTTCGCCGCGCAGGATGCCGCCCGTGAAGATGACGTCCTCGGGCACGCCCGCGTGACGGTAGGTGAAGCCCATCGCGGCGTTGTCGTAGGACACGCGCTCGCCCCGGCGGGTCACGCCCCGGGCTTCGACCAGCACGTCCTTGATCTCGCGGCCATAGGCGCCGCCGTTCATGCGCAGGGCGCCGCCGATCGTGCCGGGGATGCCCGACAGGAACTCCAGCCCCGCGATGCCCGCGTCGCGCGCGACGTTCGCCACGTTCAGGTCCAGCGCCGCCGCGCCCACCGTCAGCGACAGGCCGTCCGCGACAATATCCGTGAAGCCGCGCCCCAGCCGGATCACCACGCCGGGGATTCCGCCGTCGCGGATCAGCAGGTTGGACGCGACGCCGAGCACGGTCACCGGCACGTCCTCCGGCAGGGCCGCGAGGAAGGCCGCAAGGTCCTCGGCGTCGGCCGGGCGGAACATCACCTCCGCCGGGCCGCCGACGCGGAACCACGTCACGTTGGCCAGCGGCGCGTCGGCGCTCAGCCGTCCGCGGCACGCCGGCATCCGGTCGATAAGGTGGGGTGTGGTCATCGCGGGTGCCGCCATCACGCCGTCTTGCCGGCCAGCTTGTCCAGCTCGCCCGGCAGGGCGTTGGCCCACTGGGTGATGTTGCCGGCGCCCAGGCAGACCACGAGGTCGCCCGGACGCGCGATCTCGCGCACCAGCGTCGGCAGCTCCTCCGCCCCGTGCAGCGCCATGACGTGGCGGTGGCCGTGCATGCGCAGGCCCTCCACCAGGGAATCGCGGTTCACGTTCTCGATGGGCTGCTCACCGGCGGCGTAGACGTCGGCGACGATCACGGCGTCGGCGTCGTTGAAGCAGGTGCAGAACTCCTCGAACAGGTTGGCGAGGCGGGAATAGCGGTGCGGCTGGACCACGGCGATGGTGCGGCCGGTGCCGGCGGTGCGCGCGGCCTTCAGCACCGCGGCGATCTCCACCGGGTGGTGGCCGTAATCGTCGATGACGGTGATGCCGTTGGCCTCGCCGGTCTTGGTGAAGCGGCGCTTCACGCCCTGGAACTTGGCCATGCTGTCGCGCATCACCACGTCGGCCAGGCCCATCTCGTTGCCGACCGCGAAGCAGGCCAGCGAGTTCTGGACGTTGTGCGGCCCGTACATCGGCAGGCGCACGCCGGCGATGGCGCGGCTCTCGCCGCTGTGGCGGTCGTAGATCAGCACGTCGTACTTGGCGCCTTCGGGGCCCAGCTCGACGTTCACCGCGCGGATGTCGGCCTGCGGCGAGAAGCCGTAGGTGACGATGCGGCGGTCCGACACGCGGGGGATCATCGCCTGCACCTCGGGATGGTCGATGCAGAGCGCGGCGAAGCCGTAGAAGGGGATGTTCTGGACGAAGCTGTCGAAGGCGGCGCGCGCGTTGTCGAAGGTGCCGTCGCTCTCGTCCGCCTCGACCACCATCCAGTCGCCGGTGCCGAGCCGGGTGTTGGAGCCGTAGGCGTTGATGATGCCGCCGTTGATGACGGTCGGGTCGAGGTTGGCATGCTCCAGCATATGGCCGACCATCGAGGTGGTCGTGGTCTTGCCATGGGTGCCGCCGATGGCGATCGCCCATTTCAGGCGCATCAACTCGCCCAGCATCTCGGCGCGGCGCACCACCGGCACCAGCGCTGCGCGGGCGGCGACCACTTCCGGGT
>JAEZPL010000819.1 GCA_023413605.1 Pseudomonadota bacterium | reverse complement strand
TTCGCCGCTGAAGTTGCGGGCGGCCGGCGCGGCGAGGTCGAACTTGACGCGCAGACCAGAGTTGCCGCCGTCCACCACGGCGAAGGGCAGGGCGATGGCGCAGCCGTCGATGGACAGGACGCCGCGAAGCCCGACAGACGTGGGATCGAACCCGTCGAGCGGCGCCCCGCCTTCCGAAAGGTTGCGCACCTTGCCATGCCGCGTGCCGGCCGGACCGGCCACGGAGCAGGGCCGGTTGACGGAGTAGCGCGGGTTGCGGCGGCGGTCGACCTCGGGGGTCGCGGTGCGCACCGCGCGGACCAGCGTCTGTCGCAGGAGTTCGATGCTGCCGGCCACGTTGGAGGCGACGCGGCGCACCTCGTCGGCGTGTTTGCCGGTCACCGCCGCCTCTTCCGACACATGGGCGATGCGCACCGACACCTCGTGCGCGGCGGTGGCGGTCTGGCCGACGTTGCGGGAGATTTCGCTGGTCGCGGCGCCCTGCTGGTCTATGGCGACCGCGATGTTGCTGGCGACGCCGTCGATTTCCGCGATGGTTCGGCCGATGTCCTCCACCGCGCCGACCGCGCTGGCGGTCATGGTCTGCAGGTCGGCGATCTGCCGGGAGATTTCCTCCGCCGACCGGGAGGTCTGCGTCGCGAGATTCTTCACCTCGCCGGCCACGACGGCGAATCCCTTGCCGGCTTCACCGGCGCGTGCGGCCTCGATGGTGGCGTTCAGCGCCAGCAGGTTGGTCTGGCTGGCGATGTCCTGGATGAAGATGGCGACCTCGCCGATGTGGCCGATCGCTTCCGACAGGGACAGAACGACGTCCTGGGTCTTGCGCCCGTCGTTCACGGCGCGGCGGGAAATCTGGCTGGCGAAGGACACCTGGTTCGAGATTTCCTTGATGGCGGTCGACAATTCGTCCGTGGCGGCCGCGACCGCCTGTGCATTGGCAAGCGCCTGTTCGGCCGCCGCGGCCACGCTCTGCGAGTTGGTGGAGACCGTCTCCGCCGACGAGGCCATGGCCTGCGCGCTCTGGTCCATCGACGCCGACCGTTCGGCCACGCGGTCCACGGCGGCGCGCGTTTCCTGCTCCACGGTGCGGGCCATGGACTCCAGGGCGGCGATCTTGGCTTCCTCCGCCTCGCGGCGGGCGCGTTCCTGCGCGTCGCGCAGGCGGAGGTTGTCCAGCCCCTTTTGCCGGAACGACTCCACCGCCTGGGCCATGGTGCCGATCTCGTCCTGCGAATCCAGGCCGGGAATCGTGGTCTCGTACCGGCCTTCGGCGATCTCGGACATGGCCGTGCGGATGAAGTCCAGCCGGTGGAACTGCTTGCGGACGACCAGCAGCATGATCAGGCCGGCGAGCAGCGTGATCACGGCGGCGACCTTGACCGTGCGGCCCACCACCTCGTCCACGACGCGCAGGGCATCGCTTTTCTTCAGGCCAACGAACAAGGCGCCGACGATCTCGCCGTTCTGGTTGCTCAGCGGGTCGTAGGCGGTGAAGTACGCCTCTCCCAAGATATCCGCCTCTCCCCGGAACGGTTCATGCCGGACGAACAGGGAATCGTACACCGGGCCGCGCGCAAGGGTGGTGCCGACGGCCCGGCTGCCGTCGGGATTGCGGATGTTGGTCGCCACCCGCGTGTCGCCGCGGAAGATGGTGGCGACGCCGCCGCTCACCGTCTGCATCGCGTCGACGAGGTCGTTCGCATCGTCGAGCTTGTTGTTGTCGATGTACAGGGCGCCATCGCGGATGTGGAACTCCGACCCCTTCTGGTCGAGCAGCATGTGGAAGCTGGTGATCGCCTGTTCGCGGCGTTCCGAGGCTTCCTCCCCCACGCGGGCCTCCACGATCAGCACCGTGGCGTAGGTCAGCGCGCAGGACAGCACGATGAGGCCGAGTGCGCACAGGACGGTCAGCTTCGTCGCCAGACTCAGCTTTCGAAAGGCGTTCATCGCAGGCGTTCCTGTTGTCGACGGCCGATTCCCGGCACCGTAGGCATGGGTGGATAATTGGCATTTTATTCAACTTTTGAGATAGATTCGAGGCGCGTCACCTGCGACGTTTTGATGCACAGCTGGAACGGGACAATTTTCTCTGCGCCGGCTTTCGGGCCTTGTGGGCCTGCGCGTTGCACAGAGACCGCGGTCTTTCCATCGGCATCGGTCCGCGCCCGCACAGCGCGGAGTTGGAGTGGAAATTCACCCAGACGTTGGGTGACGTGCGGGGGCAATGCGCCAGGGACCCGAGCCAGGAAGCCGCAGAATCGCAACCGTGAAATAGGGGCTTGACCTTCCTGCCGCTGGAAGGTGGAGAATATCCCTTCCTGAGGCGTTTTGGTGTGTGGGAGCGGTGATGGCGTTGGGTGCGGGCACCCTGTTCCGGACGGTGATGGCGGGCCTGCTCGTGCTGGCCGCGCTTGTCCTGTTCGCGATGCCTTCGTCCGCGCGGGCAAGCGGCCATCACCAGCCCTGCGCCGCCACCGTCGCGCCGGACGCCGAAATGGCGGTTGCGGTCGTGGTCGTCCTGTCCGCCGACCCGACCGACGAGGATGGTTGCGGCGGGTACGGCGGCAGGTCCTCGCTCTGCTGCGTCGGGGGCGGCTGCACCCTGATGCATGGCGGCATGACGCCCGCCGGCATTCTTCCCATGCCGTCGCCGGAGACCGCGGCCGCTCCCCTGCCACCGAATCGCCTGTCGGAGGGCATCGGCACGCGCCCCGGATTGCGACCACCCCGCACCCCCGTCTGACCGGCCACGGTGAGGAACACCGCCCGGCCGGAACCAACGCACGCCCACGCGATGCCCCGGCGACCTTCGCTTGCGGGTGTTTCCGTGGCCGGTTCCCTTCAGACGCGGATCACTCCATGCCCATCATCCAGTCCCGCCGCCGGTTCCTGACCACGGCGGCATCCGCCCTTGCCCTGGGCGGCGTTTCCAGCCTGCTTCCCGCCACGGCTCGCCGGGCGCCGGCCTCTGAAGCTCAGTCCGCGCGCCTGATCGTCGAGCGCCGCACGCTGGAGGTGCTCGGCAAGCCGACCTCCGTGTTCGGCATCCGCCGTCCGGACGGGACGTCCGGCCTGTTCCTCGACCCCGGGCAGCGCTTCCTCGTCGATCTGGAGAACCGCGGAGGCGAGGACACCATCATTCATTGGCACGGCATGACCCCGCCCTATGCCCAGGACGGAGTCGTCGACGCCAACCGGCCCGTGGCCGCGGCCGGTGCGGTCCAGCGCTACGACTTCGAGGCGCGCACCGGCACGCACTGGATGCACTCGCACCACGGGCTTCAGGAGCAGCTTCTGATGGCCGCGCCGCTGATCGTTCGCAGCGCCGCCGACAAGCGCGCCGACGAGCAGGAGGTCACCATCCTGCTGCACGACTTCACCTTCAAGGACCCCGCCGAGGTGCTCGCCGCGCTGACCGGCGGCGCCGGCATGGCGCATGGCGGCCATGGTGGACACGGGGGCCACAGCGGGCATGGTGCCCCGGCGGCTGGTGCCTCGCCCGGTGCGCCGATGGATTTGAACGACGTGGAGTACGACGCCTATCTCGCCAACGACCGCACGCTGGACGATCCACAACTGATCCGGGTGGAGCGGGGCGGCCGGGTCCGGCTGCGGCTGATCAACGGGGCGACCTCCACCGCCTTCCACATCGACCTGGGCGGGCTCAGCGGCACGGTTGTCGCCGCGGACGGCAATCCGGTCCAGCCCGTGACCGGCAACCGCTTCGGCATGGTCATGGGTCAACGGCTGGACATCCTGCTGCAACTGCCGTCCGATGCCGGCGCCTTCCCCATCCTGGCGCAGCGGGAGGGTGACCGGCGGCGGACCGGCATCATCCTGGCCACCCCCGGCGCCGCGGTGGCCAAGGTTTCCGGCATGGCCGGCGCGGCGGCGGGGCCGGTAGACCTTTCGCTGGAACAGCGGCTTGCGGCGGTGGAACCTCTGGCCGCCCGACCGGCCGATGCCCGTTTCACGGTGCGGCTGACCGGCACCATGACGCCCTATGTCTGGACCATCGACGACCGGCCCTTCGGCCGCCACACCCCGCTTGCCGTCACCAAGGGGCAGCGCGTGGTGGTGGAGATGGTGAACGCCACCGACATGGCGCACCCGATGCACCTGCACGGGCATCATTTCCAGGTCGTCGCGCTGAACGGAACGCGGGTGGCCGGTGCGGTGCGCGACACGGTGCTGGTCCCCGTCAGGGGCTCCGCCACCATCGCCTTCGACGCCGAGAGTCCCGGCCGCTGGCCTTTGCACTGCCACAACCTGCTGCACATGGCGACCGGCATGATGACCGAGGTCGTCTGCGATCCCACCGCCTGATTTCAAACTTTGACTGGGCGATCCCCACCCGATGGAGATGAGCAAACCCACCATGCAGAGGTCCATGACGCGGACGGCCGGAATCGGTCTGGCGCTGGCTTTGATTGCGGCGGCCGGCGCCGCATTCCTGTTCCTGCGCGCGGAGCCGCCGGGCAGGGCCGATCCGTCCGATGCGGCCCAGGTCGCCCGCGGGAAGGCGGTTTACGCCGCGCAATGCGCATCCTGCCACGGCGAACGGCTGGAGGGGCAGCCGGACTGGCGGAGCCGCAAGCCCGACGGCCGGTTGCCGGCCCCGCCGCATGACGCGACGGGCCACACCTGGCACCATCCCGACGCCGATCTTTTCAAGATCACGAGGCAGGGCGTCACGCCCTTCGCCCCGCCGGGCTACCAAAGCGACATGCCCGCCTTCGGCGGGGTGTTGGACGACGGCGAGATCTGGGCGGTGCTGGCCTACATCAAGAGCACTTGGCCGGAGGACATCCGCCGACGTCACGCAGACCTCAACGAACGGGCAAAGCAGTAAGGCGCGGAGGCGAAGCGCGGGGCCGAGGAAAGCCCCGCGCACATGCCCGCATCAAGGCTTGGCCGGCGTGGCCGGTGCCTCGGCGGTCTGGTTGATGGGCTCGCCGACGGGCATCATGATGTGGGCGTAGGGCGTACCGCCCCACATCACGTACGGCACCCGCGGGTTTTCCGCGCTGCGCGGGTAGCCCTGCAAGGCGTCGATGCCGTTCAGGATCATCACGTGCGGCCCGGTGTCCACCCAGGCGTGGCCGGCGGCCGGGGCCGTGGCGTAGGGATCGTCGTTGCTGGCGTCCGATCCGCCGGCCAGCATGTAGCCGAGGCCGATCTGTCCCTTCGGCGGCTCCTTGTGCTCCATCCAGGCCTTTGCCCATTCCATGCCGTTCCTGTCCAGGCACATGGGGTCGTTGCCGGGCGACATCGGGTTGTCCGGCATGCAGGTGAAGTTGCCCGTTCCCTGGCGGAGCGTGCGCATCTCTCCTTTCTCGTTCATGGCGATGATCGTCGCTGACTCGGCGACGGCGCGCGGCGCGGCGGACATGGCGTTCGCAACCATGTCGGCGTCGGTTTTGGGCGAGGCTTGTGTTGGGGCGTGGCCGGGCATCTGGCTCTGGGCCAGCGCACCGGCCGCAGCGAAGGCCAGAGCCGCAACGGGAAGTGACAGGGCAATCGTGCGTCGGATCATGGCATGCCCTCCCTGGCGGATGCAGCCGATATGGCTTGCGGGAAAGCATGCGCCCGCCAGGGCGGAGAAAATCCGGTGATGGTGGACATAAGCCGCAAGAGCACGCCGGTGCGGCGTTTTCCCCTTCTTTACGCCATGTCTTCCGTCACGACATTCCCCATTTTGTCTCCGGGAAATCCGGTGGTGTCCGCCGATGGCGGCTGTTGAGAAAGGTGCGCGCCATTCTCGCGATGGAGGAGGGCAGACCGATGACGAGGTGGATCCTGGCCGTGCTGACCATCGCCTTGGGGTCATCCGCCATTGCGGCGCCGCCGTTGCCGCAAACGGCGCAATCCAACGCGGCCACGGAGTGGCAGCTGGAGCGCGGCACCGAGGATGGGGTGGACTACATCGCGGTCACGGCCACCAATTCCGGGACCGACATCGCCCTGCAACTGGTCTGCACCGTCGATGCCAACGCCGCGATCACGCTGTACGGCGAGTCGGGATCGGCCACGACGGACGACGGCACGGTCGTGATCGCGACCCATGTGGCCGGCCGTCCGGTCCGGAAGGACCGGTGGGAGCAGTCGGTCGAAGACGGTGACGTCCTGATCTTCGATCTTTCCGGCAAGGCCGCCTTCGACCTCATCACGGCGCTGTCCCAGGAAGCGGCCGGAGACATCCGGTTCGAGGTTCCCGGACCGCAGGGCGTGGCGCGCTACGCGTTCGATCTGAGCAAGGGTGCCGAAGGACGCAGCGCCCTGGCGACCGCCTGTGCATCCTGGCGGGCGGGGACCGACCTGTAGGGGCTCCTAAGCCGGAGACACGCGCCGAGGTCCCCGGTCTGGGTACCGCCATTGGGCGGCATCTGGTCCGAACAGGTGCGGTTGGCAGCGAAGGTGACACAGTCAGATGACTGGAACGGTCCGGTTTGGGCGGTCCGGTCCCATGGCGTCAACCCGGTGATGCGGGACCGGCGACGGGAGCCGGAAAGGGGGACGTCATGAAAAAGCTGCTGATCGCATTGGCCGTCGTCGTCGGCATCGTCGTTGTGGCGGTGGCGGCCTTGCCCTTTGTCTTGACCGGCGATTTCGTTGCCCAGCGCATCGCATCGGCGGTGAAGGAGCGCACCGGACGCGACCTCGACATCCGGATTGCCTCGCTGTCCCTGTTTCCACAGCTGAAGGCCGCGATTGAATCGGCCTCCCTCTCCGACGTGCCGGGCAGCGGGCGCCCGCCGATGGTCCAGGTCGGGGCCACCGAGGTGGAAATGCCGCTGTGGCCGTTGCTGAGCGGCACGGTGGACCTGGAGCGCTTCCAGATGAACGGCCTGCGGGCCAATCTCGTGGTGGACGCCAACGGGCAGCCCAATTGGGAGTTCGGTCAGAAGGGCGCGGATCAGGGAAACGCACCGGCCCAACCGGCATCCCAGGAGCCCACCAAACTTCCCGACCTTCGCTTCGGCGACGTCCGCCTCAGCGACGCGGCGGCGACCTACACGGACCAGCGGTCCGGCCAGACCGTCACGATGTCGGAAGGATCGTTGGCCGTCGCCATGCCGAATCTCGACACGCCCGCGCGCATCGACGGCAGTGCCAAGGTCAACGACCGCGCGTTGACGCTGAAGGCCCAGGTGGATTCGCCTCGCGCGCTGGCCGAACAGAAACCGACGGCCGCGCAGGGGCAGGTCACGTCCGACCTGTTCGACGCCAAGTTGGACGCAAAGCCGGAATCCGGCGGGCGTACGGGCGGGCCGCTGGCGGTGTCGGTCCCGGACCTGCATGCCCTGGCGGGGTGGCTCGGCGTTCCGAACGCCCAGACGTTGCCGGTGCGCGCCGTCAACCTCACAGGCAACGCCGCCCTCGGCGGGCCGCAGGCGGCAATTGACGATTTCCGGCTGGCGCTCGACGACATCAAGGCGAGCGGCAGCATGAAGGCCGACTGGTCGGGCTCGGTGCCGGCCGTGACGTTTCGGGCGTCGGTCGAGCCGGTCAACCTCGACCGGTTTCTTCCCGCGACGGCTTCGGCCCAAGGCGCTGCGGGCCAGGGTGCGCCGGGCCAGGGGGCTTCGTCCGGTTCCGCGGGCGCGGGCTGGAGCGACGCGCCGATCGACGTTTCGGCCCTGCGGCGCGCGAATGTGGACGCGGTGATCGACAGCAGGGGGCTTCAGGCCCGGAACATCCAGCTTGGACCGAGCCGGACGACCATCAAGCTTCAGGACGGTGTCCTGGCGGTCGATGCCCCGGACCTCCCCGCCTTCGGCGGCCACACCAGCACGGCTTTGAGGGTCGATGGCGCGCGCCAGCCGGCGGGCTACGCGCTGAAGGTGTCCTCCAACGGGCTTCAGGCGGAACAGGTGCTGGCGACCTTCGCCGGAACGAACATCATCCGCGGGGCCGCGTCGCTGGACGTCGACGTGACCTCGGCCGGCGGCAGCCAGAAGGCGCTGGTGTCCGCGCTGAACGGGACGAGCCGCATCCTGTTTCGTGACGGAGCGCTGCGGGGAATCAACATCGCGGCCATCCTCCGCGACCCGATCGCCGCCGCCACCGGGCGGTTGCAGGACGTGGCGCGGGAAACCGACTTCGCGGAGTTCGGCGGCAATTTCCGTCTGGAGCGCGGCGTCGCCCGCACCGGCGACCTGCGCATGCTGGCCCCGATTTTCCGCGTGGATGGGGAGGGGACGGTGTCCCTGCCGGACCGGCGGCTGGATCTTCGCCTCAACCCGACGGCCACGGCGAGCCTGAAGGGGCAGGGCGGGCAGTTCGAGCAAAGCGGCGTGACGATCCCCGTCCTGGTGACGGGTACCTTCTCCGCGCCGTCCATCCAGCCCGATTTCAGCGGGGTGGCGATGTCCGCCATCAAGGATCCGGCGAAGGCCGCCGACGCGGTACGGCGCCTGAAGGAAGGCGCGTCACCGGCCGACGTCCTGGGTGGTTTCCTGGGGGGCGGCGGTTCGGGCGGTTCCGGCGATCAGGGCGCCCCCAGCGGGCGTTCCGGCGGCCCGGCCGGAAATGTCCCGCTGCCGATCCCGGGCGGGCAGTTGCCGCCGGGACTCAAGGGCCTGTTCGGCCGCTGACGGTGGCCGTTACTCTTGAATGAAGGACTTCACGTAGGTGCTGGAAAGCGGCTGGACCAGGTAATCCAGCGGCGTGCGTTCCTGAAGCACGATGCGGGCCTCGACCGGCATGCCGGGCTTGATCGACAGGTCCTGCACGGCGTGCGTGTCGCTGTCCTTCAGCCGGATGCGCACGATGTAGGCTTCCTGGCGCGTCACGGTGTCCAGCACGCGGTCGGCGGAGACGTAGGTGACCGTGCCGTCCAGGTTGCCGACGACGCGGCTGTCGTAGGCGGTCAACTGCACCTTCACCGGCAGATCCACGGTCAACGACTTGATGTCCTTCGGCGGAACCTTGACCTCGGCCAGCAGCGCCTGCTCGTCGGGGACGATGTCGATGATCGGCTCGTTGGCGAAAATGGTGCCGCCCGCGGTCCAGTGGCCATGCATCACCACGGTGCCGGTGTCCGGCGCCTTGATGGATCGGCTGTCCAGGCGGTTGGCGGCGTCGCGGATCTGCTCGGACAGCTTCACGATGTCGCCGCGCGCCTTTTCCAGGTCGGTCAGCACCTTCTCGCGGAAGTCGTTGCGGCGGCGGGTCAGGTCGCCTTCGGCATCGACGGCGGCCTGCTTGGACTGCGCGATGCGGGCCTCCAGCTCGTGGTCGCGGCCCTTCAGCCGGGCCAGTTCCTTCTGCTGCTCCACCAGCTTGGTGCGCGTGGCGTTGCCCTTGGTCAGCAGGCCCTCGTTGATCTTCACGTTTTCGTCGCTGAGGGCGATCTCGCGGGCCAGGAACTGGCGCTGGCCTTCAAGGCTCGACACTTCCTCGGCCAGCGTGGCGATCCGCTCCTTGGTCAGGCGGGCTTCGGAATCCAGCTGGCTGCGGCGGACGTTGAACAGCTTTTCCTGGTTGGCCATCAGCTTGTCCACCGTGCGGCTGGCGCCGCGGCGGTGGGCGAGATCGTCGGGCCATTCGATCGAGGGCTTCTCGAACAGCTCGGCGGTCAGCCGCGCCTCCAGCGCCATCGTCTCGATCCAGTTGGTGGTCAGCACCTCGAGGTGGGTGGCGGCCTCGGTGCTGTCCAGGCGCATCAGGACCTGCCCGGCCTGTACCTTGTCGCCTTCCTTGACCAGCACCTCGTCGATCTGCGCGGTCTCGGTGTGCTTCACGGTCTTGCGGCCGGTTTCCGGAGCCAGCGCGCCGGAGGCCATGACCGCGCTGTGGAGCGGTGCGAGGGTGGCCCAGGCGGTCATCCCGCCGAAGCCCACCGCCAGCACCATGAAGCCACCGACCATAAGGCCGCTGACCCGGGTGTCGGGAACCAGCGCGCGCAGCGCGCTGACCGACGTCATGGTCTGCTTCTTGCGGGAGTTCATGGTGATGTCGGTCATGGAAAAGGTCCTTCAGTCGCCAGATGTCGCCGGGTTCGATCGGTGACCGGGGTCAGCCGGCCGCGTTCTGCACCGGCGCCGGGCCGATGTTGCGCAGGCGGGCCCAGTTGGCGCCGGCCTGCTGCGGCTGCTCCTGGCGTTGCGGCAGTTCCACCGCCATGCCGTTCTTCAGCACGAAGGTCTTGTCGGACAG
>JAEZPL010000673.1 GCA_023413605.1 Pseudomonadota bacterium | reverse complement strand
CGTGATCTTCCAGCGCATCGAGGTCGCCCACTACGAGGACCAGCTGAAGCGCCTGATCGCGGAGCATGTGGCGGAGACGCAAAGCCACTTCGCCGCCGAGATCCTCAACGACTGGGTGCGTGAACTGGCCAAGTTCTGGCAGGTCGTGCCAAAGGAAATGCTGAGCCGCCTGGAAGTGCCGGTGACGCGGCCCAAGGCCATCCCGGCCGAGTAACGGCCAAGCATTGTCAGCACACGAACGGCGGCCTGGATCCAACAGGCCGCCGTTTTCGTACCGTCTGTTGCACGCCCCTTCTATCCAGAACGAACATCTCGGAATAATCTGGCCCATGGCCGGTTGTAAGGCGGCTTGGGGCATCCGCGGCCAGACGGGAGGGTGTCATGCCGACAGAAGACGGCTTGCGCATCAGCATTCGGTTAGCCAATCCGGCCGACGGGCCGCGCTGCGCCGAAATCTTCCTGCACGGCCGCCGCATCGCCTGCCCCTGGCAGCCGGAGGACCGCTTCCGCCTGGACGACTACGACGATTGCGTCGACGGTGAAGAGGTGCTGGTGGCCGAGGTCGACACCGGCGGCATCAACGATGCCAGCGTCGTCGGTTTCATTTCCGTCGATGTTCCGGAGCGCTTCATCCACAACCTGTTCATCGACCCGGCCTGGCACGGCCGGGGAATCGGCAGCGCGCTGCTGAAGAAGGCGCTGGCGCTGTTGCAGGGATCGGCGGAATTGACCTGTGCGGCCCGAAACGCCGCGGCCCGTGCCTTCTACGAGCACAACGGCTGGACCCCCGTCCCCCGGGCTGGCTGGAGCGAGGAGGCGGAACCGTTGGTTCTCTACCGAAAATCGGCCTTCTGATACCGAAGGCGTTTGATGAGTTCCATCAAACGCCTTCGGTATGACCTCTTTCCGACCAGAGTAGCCCATCAGCCAAGAGAGGGGAGGCACCGGCCAAAGCGCAGACTGTTTTCCGGTCTTCCCTTACGTTACAGTCCGGCCCGGCATGCGGATCCTATACCACCACCCCCTTCATCCCTTGTCCCGCGTCGCGCGGGTGATGCTCGCCGAGAAGGGCCTTCCCTTCGAACCGGTGATCGAAAAGCCGTGGGAACGGCGCGAGGAATTCTTGGTCCTGAACCCCGCCGGCGAGCCGCCGGTGCTGGTGGAGGAGGACGGCTCCGTCGTGGCCGGCGGCCTGCCGTTGCTGGAATATCTGGAAGAGGCCTACCCCGACGTCCCCCTGATGCCGCGCGAGGTCGCGGCGCGGGCCGAGGTGCGGCGGATCGTGGCGTGGTTCACGCAGAAATTCGACCGCGAGGTGACCGAGAATCTGGTCGGAGAAAAGCTGATCAAGCGCCTGTCCGGCCAGGGACACCCCTACGCCCCGGCGATCCGGGCCGGATTGGCGAACGTTCAGTACCACATGGAATATGTCGCCTTCCTGTCGGAACGGCGCCCCTGGCTGGCTGGCCCGGCCTTCACGGTGGCCGACATCGCCGCGGCGGCGGCGCTGTCCTGCGTCGATTATGTGGACAATGTTCCCTGGGACAAGGTGCCGGAAGCCAAGGATTGGTACGCCCGCATCAAGTCCCGCCCCAGTTTCCGCGCCCTGCTGGCCGACAGCATCCCGGGTTGCCCCCCGCCCCGCCATTACGCGGATCTGGACTTCTGACCCGGCCGGCCGCTCCGTCGACGGAAAAGCGGCCTGATCCCGGCGACCATAACCGCGCAGCCGCCCATCACGGCTTCGGAGTCTTATCCCCGCCGCCCTTCGATTCCGGCAGCTTGGAGGGTTTCGGCCCCGCCGCTTCCATCTTCGCCACGCGATCCAGGTTCACCTGCGCCGTCTTCCCGGCCGACGCGTCGGGGGCAAGGCGCTGGACGAGTCGCCAATCCTCCTTGGCGCCCGCGATGTTGCCGATCTGCGCTTTGATGTTGCCGCGCAGAAGCACGGCGTCCGGATCGTTCGGCTTCAGTTGCAGCGCGCGGTCGATGTCGGCGATGGCCTGCCGGTCGTTGGCCAGGGCCTTGTTCGCGCCCGCCCGGTAGAGGTAGGCGTCGGCCCGCTTGGGATCCTTGGCCAGCGCCGTGTCCAGGTCGGCGATGGCGTCCCAATAGCGTTCCGCTTCGCCGCGGGCGAAGGCGCGGTCGATGTAGAGGTCCACATCGTTCGGCTGCTGTTGCAAGGCCCGGGTGTAGGCGCGCTCCGCCCGCGCCTCGTCGCCGGCGCGCAGCCACGCCCAGCCGGCGCGGCCGAGCAGCGAGGCCGCGGCCTTCGGGTCTTCCTTACCGAGAACCGGGACCAGTTCCTCCAGCCGCGCGCCGGCGGCCTTGAAGTCGCCCTTGTGGAACAGCGCCATCGCCTGGCACAGCCGCGCGAGGTCGCCGCCGCCGCGGTCTTGCCAGGTCAGGGCGCTTTCGAACGCCTCGGCCGGCTTCTGCTCGGCCAGCGTCATGCAGGCCTGGAATTCCCTGTTGTGGTCGATGCCGCGGCTGGACGGGGATGCCGCCAGGGCCATGGCCGGGCTTGCACACAGCAGCGCAAGCGCGGTGGCGAGTACGTAAGCGTTGCTTTGGGTCATGACCGCCCTACACTCCGCCATTGCCGCTTTCGACGCAAGGATTCGAGACCGATGCCCGCACCCCGTCTGTTCGTCTTCGGCCTGGGCTTCACCGCCCGCGTGTTCGCCGACGCGTTGAAGGCCGAGGGGTGGCGGGTCGCCGCCACCTGCCGCAGCGAGGAGAAGCGCGCCGCGCTGGAGGCCGAGGGCTACGAGGCCTTCCTGTTCGACCGCGACCGCCCGCTGGCCGACGCCAAGGCGGCGCTGGAAGGCACCACCCACCTGCTGGTCAGCGTGCCGCCGGACGAGAAGGGCGACCCGGTGCTGGACCGGCACGCCATGGATTTGGCCGACCTGCGGACGCTCGACTGGACCGGCTACCTGTCCACGACCGGCGTCTATGGCGACACGAAGGGCGAATGGGTCAGCGAAGCCGCGTGGCTGCGCCCCACCGGCGACCGGCAGAAACGGCGGGTGGAGGCCGAGCGGGGCTGGCTGAACCTGTACCGGCAGTACGGCGTGCCGGTGCACGTCTTCCGTCTGGCCGGCATCTACGGCCCCGGCCGCAGCGCCCTGGACAACGTGCGCGAGGGCACGGCCAAGCGTGTGGACAAGCCGGGACAGGTGTTCTGCCGCATCCACGTCGAGGACATCGCCGGCACCCTGCGCGCCTCGATGGCCCAGCCCAGCCTGGGCGCCGTCTACAACGTCGCCGACGACCTCCCCTCCCCGTCCCACGAGGTGGTGGAGTACGCCTGCACGCTGCTGGGCGTGGAACCGCCGCCGCTGGTGCCCTTCGAACAGGCCAAGCTGTCGCCGATGGCCGCCAGCTTCTACACCGACAGCCGCCGCGTGAAGAACGACCGCATCAAGCGGCAGCTCGGCGTGACGCTGACTTACCCGGACTACCGGGCCGGGCTGGACGCGCAGCTCGCGTCGGAACGGGACCGGTGAACGACCCTTCCGGCCCATCCAGGAGGCGCGTCGAGTCGTCGGTGCCGCTCCGGGCGCGGCGGAGTCGAGGGGGCGGGAGCCGGAAAAGGGCATCCACCGGTCAACCGACGCCGCCCGCAACCAAGCGCGCCGCTCCCGCTGGCGACCAAGCCCCGGTTCGGGTGGTCCTGGCCCTCCCCAAAAGCCGCAGAGACGGCGAATCCGGCCTTCCCGACCGGTCGGCGCACGAATTTGGTTCGGCAAAACCGTCGTTGTGGTATCATGCGGCCCCGTTCCGGGTCGCGCAACGCGGCTGGACCGGCGACGGAAATCCTGCGAATCGCACCAGAAAAACCGACCTGCCGAGACGACGACCAGCATGAACATCATCATCGAACGCGCCGCCCTTCTTCGGTCCCTGGGTCATGTGCAGAGTGTGGTGGAGCGCAGGAACACCATTCCGATCCTGTCCAACGTCCTGTTGAAGGCCAAGGACGGCGAGCTGTCGCTGGCCGCCACCGACATGGACCTTGAGATCGTGGAAACGGTTCCGGCCTCCGTCGGCCGCCCGGGCGGCACCACCGCCCCGGCCCACACGCTGTACGACATCGTCCGCAAGCTGCCGGACGGCAGCCAGGTGGAGCTGGACATCGGCGGCGACGGCACCATCCTGACGCTGCGCGCCGGCCGGTCGCAGTTCAAGCTGTCCTGCC
>JAEZPL010000665.1 GCA_023413605.1 Pseudomonadota bacterium | reverse complement strand
TTGGTGTATCCCTGATTGGAAGGCCTCCGGTCCGCCGCCCATATCGCGGGTGGTAAGGGCCGGAGACGGACCGCGTACCTGGACGGGATGATCCTGTGAAGCCTCGCACCTCCGGATCCGTCGTACGCCTTGCTGCCCCTTTGAGGGCGCTCGCCCAGCGTTTTTCCTTCCTCCTGCTTGTGCTGGCCTCCATCGCCCTGATGATGGTGGGCAAGATCGACGCGCTGTCCGTCGACAACGCGCGTGCCCGCGTCATGGACGCCTTCGCCCCCATCCTGGAAGCGATCTCCCGCCCCGCCGCCACCGCCGCGCATGTCGTGGAATCGGTCGTGGAAGTGCAGAACGCTTTCGAGGAGAACCAGAGGTTGAAGGCCGAGAACGCGCGACTGCTGCAATGGAAGCAGGCGGCGCTGCGGCTGGAGGCCGAGAACATCAGCCTACGCTCCCTCCTGAAGGCGACGCCCGAGCCGACCTCGACCTACATCACCGCCCGTGTCATCGCGGCGCCGGGCAGTTCGTTCCTGCGCACGCTGGTGGTCACCGCCGGCCGCCGCGACGGGGTGCGCAAGGGGCAGGCGGCGATTGCCGGCGCCGGCCTCGTCGGCCGTGTCGTGGAGGTGGGGGAATGGTCGGCGCGCATCCTGCTGCTGACCGACATCAACACCCGCATTCCGGTCGTGATGGAGCACTCGCGTCAGCGCGCGGTGATGGCCGGCGACAACTCGGACCAGACCAAGCTTCTCTATCTGCCGCCCGACGCCGCCATTCAGGCGGGCGAGCGGGTGGTGACCTCCGGCCACGGCGGGCAGTTCCCGCCGGGCATCCCGGTCGGCGTCGTCGCCTCGGTGGGTGAACGTGGCGTCCGGGTGCAGCCGAACGTCGATCTGGCTCGGGTGGAACACCTGCAACTGGTCGATTTCAACCTGCCCGGGACCGAGACGGACCCGTTGCACGAGTCGAAATGACCCTGACGATCTGGCAGCGGCTGGATAAAACCGGTCGCAATCTTGCTCCGTTCGCCGTGACGGTGATGCTGGTGCTGATCGGCCTTGTTCCCGTGCCGCTGCCCGGCTATGCGCCTGTCGCTCCGTACCTGACGGCGGTCGCGATCTATTACTGGGCGATTCACCGGCCGGACCTGATGCGCCCCGGCACCAGCTTCCTGATCGGACTGCTTCAGGATCTGCTGACCGGAGGGCCGCTGGGGGTGAACGCGCTGCTGCTGGTGATGGTGCATTGGACGGTGATGACCCAGCGCCGCGTGCTGCAGGCCAGCACCTTCACGATGATGTGGCTCGGCTTTGCCCTGGTGATGCTGGGCGTCGCCTGCATCCAGTGGCTGGCCTTCTCGGTGCTGAGCGCCACGGTGTTGCCCTTCAACCCGGCGCTGTTCCAGGCGCTGCTGACGATGGCGTTCTTTCCGGCCGTCGCCTGGCTTCTGATCCGCGTGCACCGCGCGTTCCTGCAGGGATGATGGACCGTTGAGTTCCATGGACCGCGATACCGACCGATACCGCCTTTTGACGCGCCGCGCCGCGGTGCTGGGTGGCATCAAGCTCGCCGGGCTGGCCGCCCTGGTGGGCCGGCTCTATTACCTGCAGGTGGTCGAATCGGCGCGCTACACCATGCTGGCGGAGGAGAACCGCATCAGCCTGCGGCTGGTGGCGCCGTCGCGCGGCGCCATCGTGGACCGGTTCGGCACGCCGCTGGCCGTCAACCAGCAGAACTACCGCGTCGTCGTGGTGGCGGAACGCACGCGCAACATCCAGGACACGCTGGACAAGATCTCCAAGATCGTCCCTCTGACCGACGGCGACCGCCGCCGCGTCATGCGCGAGCTGCACCGCCGACGCCGCTTCGTCCCGGTGACCGTGCGCGAGAACCTGACCTGGGAACAGGTCGCCACCATCGAGATGAACACGCCGGACCTGCCGGGCGTGGCGATCGAGGTGGGCGAAATCCGCCATTATCCGCACGCGGAGGCGACCGCGCACATCCTGGGCTACGTCGGCGCCGTATCCGAGTCGGAACTGAACGGCGACCCCGTCCTGTCCCTTCCGGGCTTCCGCATCGGCAAGGCGGGCATGGAGAAGTATCACGAGAAGGCCCTGCGCGGCACCGCCGGCACCAGCCAGCTGGAGGTGAACGCCGTCGGCCGCGTCATCCGCGAGCTGTCGCGCGACGAGGGGCAGCCGGGCCGCGAAGTGCAGCTGACCATCGACGTCGGCCTCCAGCGCTACATGCAGGAGCGCCTGTCGCAGGAAGTCAGCGCGTCGGCCGTGGTGATGGACGTGCACACCGGCGGCATCTACGGCCTGTGCTCCCACCCCAGCTACGACCCCAACCAGTTCACCATGGGCATCAACGCCGAACTGTGGGAAGAGCTGCTGTCCAACCCGGCGACGCCGCTGAGCAACAAGGCTGTGGCCGGGCAGTATCCGCCGGGCTCCACCTTCAAGCCGGTGGTGGCGCTGGCCGCGCTGGAATCGGGTCTGGTCAGCCGCAACCATTCGGTCTTCTGCCCCGGTCACATGGACCTTGGCGACCACCGCTTCCACTGCTGGAAGAAGGGCGGGCACGGCACGATGGACGTGGTCGGCGCGCTGCGCCATTCCTGCGACGTGTACTTCTACGACGTGGCGCGGCGCATCGGAATCGACCGCATCGCCGAGATGGCGCACCGTTTCGGCATGGGGCAGCCGTCCGGGCTGGACCTGCCGCACGAGCGGTCGGGCCTGATCCCGTCGGTGGAGTGGAAGAAGGGTGCTCTCGGCAAACCCTGGGCGCCCGGCGAGACGCTGATCGCCTCCATCGGCCAGGGCTATGTGTTGTCCACGCCGCTCCAGCTCGCGGCGATGACGGCCCGGCTGGCCAACGGCGGCTATGCGGTGAAGCCGCACCTGACCAAGCAGATCAAGAGCCTGTCCACGGAGCAGATCACCTGGCCGGCGCTGGGCGTGAAGAAGGAAAACCTCGACCTCGTCATGCGCGGAATGTTCGAGGTCAGCAACGTACCGAACGGCACGGCCTTCAAGGCGCGCATCACGGAACCCGGCTTCGAACTGGCCGGCAAGACCGGTTCCGCCCAGGTCCGCCGCATCACCATGGCGGAGCGCAGCACCGGCGTGAAGAAGAACGAGGACCTGCCCTGGCGGGAGCGCGACCACGCGCTGTTCATCGCCTATGCCCCGGTCGAATCCCCGCGCTACGCCTGTTCGGTCTTCGTGGAGCATGGCGGCGGCGGCTCCATGGTGGCCGCGCCGATCGCCCGCGACATCCTGCTGGAATGCCAGAAGCGCGATCCCGGCCGGGCCTCCGTCGCCGACAGCGTCCCGCCCCCGATCCGGCCGGACGACCGCACGCGGGGATAGGCGGGGACGCCAACGCAACAATTCACCACAGAGACACAGAGGCACGGAGAGACACGTCTTTGTGCCTCTGTGTCTCTGTGGTGAATGACGCTCTACAGGATCCCCAGCGTCCGCAGCAGCGGCATCCGACGCCGGGTGAAGCTGTCGAAACGCCCGCGCAGTTCCGCGATGTTTTCCTCTGCGGTGGCGAGGCGGAAGCCGTCGCGCGACAGGGCCAGCCCGTCGGCGGACAGGCGCTCCCAGGCGAACGCCGCGGGATCCTCGCCACGCCGTTGGGCCAGAAGGAACAGCGCCTCGATCCGCGACACCGCAATGCCCGATCCGATGACGGGGGAGGCGAGGGTGCCCAACTCGTCGCCCGTGCGGTTGCGCTCCAGCACCGCGGCGTTGAAGCGCTCCGTCCGGTTCCGGCGCAGCTCCTGGCCTTCCATCGGCAGGGCGGGGGCGGCCAGCGCCAAGCTGGTCAGCATCATCAACGCGCGCAGCACCGCTTCCTCGCCGTGGCGGGCCAGCGCCGGGAGGGCGAGCAGCTCGCCGAGCGACGGCGCGCCGCCGGACAGCGCCTCGGCCAGGGGATGATGCAGGTCGGGCGGGAAGGGCACGCGGCCGAACGGCGTGATGGCGACCTCCGGCAGGTCGTCGGGCGGCACCAGCAGGGCGAAGCGCGTGGCGCGCAGCCGCTCCGTCCGCTCCGCCCGGGTCAGCCGCTCCGCACCCTTCACGAACAGGTCGCGGCGGAAGCTGCGGTTCGTCAGCACGTCGCGCAGCGTTTCGCGGTAGGCGGGATCCCGGGCCTCGTGGACGAGTGCCTGGGCTTCGGGCGACAGGGCCAGATCGTCCATCTGCTCCATGGGAACGGATGGGCCGGCGAAGTCCAGCTTCGCCCCGGCCAGTTCCCGCGCCACGTCGGCGTGGTAGAAGGCCGTCCAGTCGCTGTTCAGATACTCGTGCGCGATGTAGTTGGGGGACTTGCGCTTCAGCGATTCCAGCCGCGCCGGCACCTCGTCGGCCTGGGCGAACCAGCCCGCGTTCAGCGCGGTGAGCTTTCCGGCGAAGGCTATGGCCTGCTCGATCCTCTCCGGCAGATCGCTGGACCGGTCGGCGCTGTGCTCGACCAGGATGCGGCGCAGCGGCATGTAGGCCAGCGTGCCGGGCAGGGCGTTGTAGCTGACGAAGACCAGCCCGCCCGGCTTCAGGCGGCGGCGCAGCACGTCCACCAGGATGGCTCGGTTCTCCGCGCTGACCCAGGACCAGACGCCGTGCAGCGCCACCATGTCCAGATCCTTGGCGTCGCGGCGGGCGTAGTCGGCGAAGCTCTCCTCCAGGAACGCCGCGTTGTCGAGCCCGGCCTCCGTGGCGAGGCGCTGGGCGCCGGCGATGTGGGAGGGGTTGAAGTCAACCGCCTCGAACCGGGCGCCGGGGTGCGACGCCGCCAGAACCGCGCTGCTGACGCCGTGGCCGCAGCCAAGTTCCGCGTAGGCGAAGGAATCGTCCAGCGCGGCCGGAGGGCGCCAGCCGCGCAGCACCAGCGCGAAGGACAGCAGCGCCGGTGACAGCTCCCGATAGAAGGCGCGGATGTAGTCGATCCCGCCGACATAACCCTCGGTCCAGCCCTGCATGCTTCCGTCCTCCAGCCCCTGAGGGGTGCGTGATATCGCCCCGCCGGGCCTCTCGTCAAAAAATTACGGGACTATCCATTTTGGTATCGACAAGGCCAGGAGGCTTCGTTATAAACCGCGCCACACCGGCCGGGACGACGGCTTGGCCGGACGGGAAACTAGTCGATACCGCAAGGTTGAGGCGAAACTTCCGCCGCCGGTGTTGAGAAAGTGATGGGCGCATAGCTCAGTTGGTAGAGCAGCTGACTCTTAATCAGCGGGTCCAAGGTTCGAGTCCTTGTGCGCCCACCATCACTTCCTCGGGAAAAGGCCTTGTTCTCAGGACCTTTCCGATCTGCCGGGTGTTCAAATCCCGGAAGGGAATGGGCGCATAGCTCAGTTGGTAGAGCAGCTGACTCTTAATCAGCGGGTCCAAGGTTCGAGTCCTTGTGCGCCCACCATTCCCACCCTGATTTCAGAAACGTCGATGATCCCAAGCCTGGCCGTGCGCCGGGCTTTTTGCGTTTTGCCCCCAGTCGACCGTATGGCCCTGACCGCTGTGGGCTCTTAACGTTGATTCCACGTTTTCACTGGATTTATGACATATGCAGGCCGTCCTGGCCGGCGGTCCATGGCCGGCACCCGCCCATGCGCAGCGGGAAGCGTGATTGGAAGGGGGAGCCAGTGCACAGGAAGAAGGCTCCGGACGCGCGCAGCATGGCCTTCCTGCGCCGCGTGCGCGACCATGGCCGGTGTGTCCAGGGAAAGCCGGGCGGCGCGCGTCTGATGTCGCGCTCCATGGAACCTGTCGCGCCTTGCGGTCCGCAGCTTCAACCTGCGCAGCGCGGTGCTGACGCAGTCGGATTTCTCCGATGCCTGGCTGGAGGAGATCGACCTGTCCCTGGCCAACCTGCGCGGGGCGGACTTCACCGGCGCCGATCTGCAGCAGGGCCACGTCATCTCCGTCGGCAACGCGGACCCGGAGGAGGTGATCGTCAAGGGACGCACCTCGCTGAAGGACGCGCAGATCGACGGCGTGGGCTTCAGCGACGCCGACCTGTCGCGGGCCAACACCGCGGGTGTCCTGCGCGGCCCGACCATGGAGTTGGGCAGCGCGTCCCTCGCGGCTGTTTGGGGCGGTTATTCCGACGCGGCGTCCGCGGCAACGCGCCGGGGCACCAGAAGGTTGGCGGTCATCACCTGCACCACGTCGCCGTCCTGGTTGAAGGTGGTCGTGCGCATGCGGGCGATGCCGCGGTCCGGGCGTTTGCCGGATGGGCGAATCTCCAGAACCTCGCTCTCGATGCGCAACGTGTCGCCGGGGCGCGTGGCCTTCGGCCAGCGGATCTCCTCCACCCCCATGCCGACGAACCCGCCCTCCAACTGGCCGTCGCCCGTCACGATCATGCGCATGGTCAGCCCGGCGGTGTGCCAGCCGCTGGCCGCAAGCCCGCCGAACACCGTGTCCTTTGCCGCTTCGGCGTCGAGGTGGAAGGGCTGCGGGTCGAACTGGCGCGCGTAGGCAACGATGTCCTCCGCCGTCACCGTCAGGGGGCCGCCGGCGAAGCGGTCGCCGGGCTTCAGGTCGTCGAGCGTGCGCATCGGTCCGGGTTCCTCCAATCCTTCGCAAGCCAATCTTGTGATCGCCGCGCGCCGCTTCCAACCGCGACTTGGCGCGACTATGTTGGAGACAGGTCTGTCTCATGTCGGGTGGATGGTAGAGACAGGTCTGTATCATTGTCAACGGGCCAAATGGGCCGGTCGTTGCGGGGGATGGCGCGGAATGGCGGGGGAGAGTGCGAAGACGGCGCGCGAGCGGATTCTGGAAACGGCGGCGGAGTTGTTCTACCGCGAGGGGATCCGGGCCGTCGGGGTGGACAGGATCATCGCCCGCTCCGGCGTGGCGAAGATGAGCCTGTACCGGAACTTCGCGTCCAAGGACGATCTGGTCTGCGCCTACCTTGAGGACATCGAGCGGAGCTTTTGGATCTGGTGGGAGCGGGTATCCGCCCGCCATCCCAACGATCCCAAGGCGCAGTTGAAGGCGCTGTTCGTCTCGCTCGGCCACTGGATCGGGCATCCGAGGTTCCGCGGCTGCCCCTTCATCAACACGGCAATCGAATTCCGCGATCCGGACCATCCCGGACGCGCCCTGGTCATCGGGCAGAAGCGGAAGGTCCGCGCGCGCCTGCGTGATCTTGCCGCAGCCGCCGGCGCGGCCGACCCGGACCGACTGGCCGGTCATCTCCAGCTTCTGATGGAAGGCGCCTATGTGGGCGGTCAGACGCTCGGCTCCGACGGCACGGGCGATGCGGTCGCTTCCGCGGCGGAGGCGCTGATCGACGCGGCCTGTGCGGGGCCTGGGCGCGGGGCGGCGTAGAAGGGGGCGGCGCAAAAGGGCCGCACCCAAAAAACATCGACGCCGCAGGGTTGGCCTGCGGCGACTGGTCACGCGGACGAACGTGGGGCGATTGGCTATTCCGCAGCCGTGCTGGCCATGCGCGCACGGGCCGGCACGGGCTGGTTGCCACGATAGTCCTGTAGCCGCGTGGCCCGCAGGCCGCGCATGCCGTGGCTGTCGATCAGCCGCTGCCAGGACAGGAACTCCTCCACCGACAAGGTGTAGCGACGGCAAGCCTCCTCGAGGCTGATCAGCCCCGAGCGCACACCAGCCACAACCTCCGCCTTGCGCCGCATCACCCAGCGCTTGGTGTCGGGCGGGGGTAGATCGTTTTCCGTCATCGGCCGTCCTGCTGGACCGATGATCGACGCTCCACAGGAGCCATCGTCGCTTAATTCAAGCTCGCGAGATGACATGCGCGGACGCTCCACCATCAGCAGTGTTATTCCACGATTTGGTGGTACGTTACCCCTCGCGGCTTAACAAAAACCTAAACGATAGGGTTAATGTTTCAGGCTTAAAGCATTGACGACAGGAAGTTTCCCACCCCTGCTGCGTTTGCTTCGCGCCCCTTCAAATGACTGAAAGATGGCTTCCGGTCCTGGATGTGGACTGTCATGGTTGCAGCCGGCCGGGTCGTCCATCCTTCAACGGGAACGACCCCGGCTGAAAAAGTTTTTAGTAAACTTTTGTGACATCGGAAAGAAGGACGTCCTGGCTGCCGACGCTGACCACCGTTTCGCCGGTCGTGTTCGCGCCGACGCCGTTGACCAAGCCGAAGGTGTAGGTCGTCGCCTTGATGACGTCGTCCTTCTTGTCCGACACCGGGGCGATGTTCAGCTTGTAGGTGCCGGGCTGGACGGCGTTGCCGTTGTTGTCCTTGAAGTCCCAGTTCACGACATGCTTGATGCCGGCCTTCGTCTCGCCGGCCATGGAGCGCACGGTCCGGTTCTGGCTGTCCAGGATGTCCACGCGGACCGACTTGGCTTCCTTCTCCAGCTCATAGGCCAACGGCGCCTGGGTCATGCCCTGCGTGTAGTCGAAGGCGTCGCCCTTGAAGCTGACCGTGCGGCCGAGATAGGCGAGGTTGGTCGAGGCGGTGGAGGCCCCCTGGAGCTTCACCAGCTTGTCCAGCCGGCTGTTGGTGGCGATGTTTTGCTCCACGTTCGCGAAGTCGACCAGCTGCCGGGTCATGTCGTTGGTGTCCATCGGCTTCAGCGGGTCCTGGTTCTGCATCTGCGTGGTCAGCAGCTTCAGGAAGCTTTGAAAATTGTCGCCGAGACCGGTGGCCGCCTTGTCCAGGGTCTGTTCGTCGGTCGTCTTGGTCGTGCTGGAACCGGTCTTGGTCGTGTTGTTCTTCGCGGTGCTGGAGTTGGTCTGGTTCCAGCTGATGCCGTAATCGGTGTTGGTCGTGGCCATGACGGGGTTCCTTCGGCTATCGCTGGTCTGGATCAGGCGTGGATATCGACGCGGCCGGGGCCGAGCGTCACGGTGTAGGCGGCCTTCACGTCTTCGGCTTCAGCCCCGCCGGCACCGCCGCGGCCGCGCCGGCCGGAGCCGCCGCCCTGCCGCCCCTCGTCCTGGAACGGGTTGCCGCCTTCGCCGCGCAGGCTGAAGTTGAGACTGTTGCTGTCCGCCTTCAGTCCGGCGTCTTGCAAGGCGCGTTCCAGATTGCGGCTGTCGCGCTGGAGAAGTTCGAGGGTCTGGGCTTTTTCCACGGCCACCTGGGCGCTCACGCGGCCGTCCTGTCCGATTTCCAGACGGATGTCGATGCGGCCGAGTTCGGTCGGGCGCAGATTGATGGTGAACTGGACGTTGCCGTCCGACACGTTCTTGTGGATGTGCACGGCCACCTGTTCCTGAACGCCCATCGGCTGGCCGGCGGAACCGCGTGACGGGCGCAGATGCGCCATGGCCTGCGGTGCGTCCACGCCGGTGGCGGCGCGCGGCGCCTCCATGGCGGCGATGGCCGGGTGGGTGGATGTCGGGGTGGACGGATCAGCCGCCTTCGCAGCTTCGGACGCACCGGCACCGGCCGCCTTGGCGGCTTCCGCCGTGGCGGCCAGGAAGGCGCTCTGGGCGGCGGACTTCAGCGTGTCGGCGGTCTGCGGCTGCGGCGGCTGGGGCTGTGTCAGGGCCGGGTTGCTGCCGGGATTCTGGTCGTCGCCCTTGCCACCGGCGTCGGCATCGCCTTTTGCCCCGGCCTTGTCCGCATCCTTCGTCTTCGCGGCGGCCAGATCGGCGAAATTCTGGGGCAGAGTGGCGTCATCGTCGGACGGCAGGCCGGTCATCGTGCCATTCCCGTTCGCCGATGCGCTGGCCTTGACCTCGGCAGCCTTTGCTTCAGCGGCCTTCAACTCGTCCGGATTGAGCGGTCCGCCCTTCGCCAGAAGCTCGGCGATATGGTCGTCCGGCTTGGCCTCGCCGGGAATGCCCGCCGCAGCGGATGCCTGCGCGGACGGGTCGGTGGCCGTCTGGTCTTGAGTCGTGGCCTCGCCGGCCGCCGGGGTTGCGGCAAGCTGCGCGGCCAGCTGTTCCGCCAGTTGCTGGGCGGCTGGATCGGCGGCGCTGTTCGGCTGCGCCGCATCCACGGGCGTGACGCCGCCGTCCGTGGCCGCCGTCCCGGCCTCGGCCGGTGCGGCAGCGTTGCCGTCCGCCGCCACGCCCAACGCCACCATGGCCTTCAGGTCGGTGACGGTGGTGGACTGGTCGTCGGTGATCAACTGGACCGTGGTTTCGGTCACCGTGACGTCGATCTCGACGATGGTGTCGTCGTCCGCCGGGTCATCCGCCGGAATGTCGGTCTGTGCAGCCCGCGTCGCCGCGCCATCGACCTTGCCCGCATCGTCGTCTTTGGCCGCATCGGCGTCCCGCCTGTCCGTCGCCTTGGCCTCCTTGGAACCGTGCGTTCGGGCGGAGTCGGCGCCCTTCGGGCCAGCCTTCGCGTCCTTGCCGGGACGCTCGCCCTTTTCGGTTTTTGCCGATTCGGCGC
>JAEZPL010000628.1 GCA_023413605.1 Pseudomonadota bacterium | reverse complement strand
GATCCGCCCTGGCCGGGCTTAAACGCGGCGTCGCCGCCCAATTCGTCCAGAACGCGCTGTGGCCGGTGCTGATGCTCGCGGCCCTGCTGGCCGGCGTCACCGGCCTGGATGACATCATCCTGACCCTCGCCGGAGTGCTGACACTGAGCGCCCTGGCGGGGATGGCCTTGCTCGCCCGCGACCGCCGCCGGTTCAATGACCACCCCGCGCCGTCCGGGCAACCACGACCTGATCACAGGGCGGAGGCTCTGCCGTCGCTGTGGCATACGGCGCGTCCGCTGTTCGTCGTGGAACTGGTGCAGGTCTCGCTGGCGTCCCTGCCGGTGCTGGCGCTGGGTGTGTTCGTGGACGCGGCGTCGGTCGGCGCCTTCAGCGTCGCAAACCGCATCTCCATGCTCATCTGGGTCATCATCATCAGCATCGGCACCTTCGCCGCGCCCAACTACGCGGAGCTTCACCGCCGTGGCGAGCTGGCCCGCCTGCGGGCGATGAACCGGGGCGTGATGCTGACGGTGGCGGCGCTGGGCCTGCCGATGGTGCTGGTCATGATGGCGGTGCCGGACATGCTGCTGCGCCTGGTCGGGCAGGGCTTCGACAGCGCCGCGACGGCGCTGCGCATCCTCGCCGCGGGTCAGATGGTCAACTGCCTGCTGGCCTGCCAGGACATCCTTCTCGCCATGACCGGGCGCGGGCAGGCACTGCGCCGGCTGAACCTGCTGCAGCTTGCCACCTGCGTCACGCTGGGCGCCGTTCTCATCCCGGCCTTCGGCATGACGGGGGCGGCGCTGGTGATGGCCCTGTCCGTCGCGCAGGGGGCCATCGGCACGGCGCTGACGGCGCGCGGCGGCCTCCGCCTGTCGGGAGCCGCCGCCAGCTCCATATAAGGACGGAACGCCCAAGCCCAGACGACTAGCCCAAGACGACTCCCACCGCTTCACGACCAGGAGGTGGCGCTTGGAATTGCCCCGTTTGGAATTTGCATGGTTCGCCCGGAATCGGGCCAAGCTGGTGCACGCCCTGCGGATGACCGTATCCGGCCTCGCCGCCTTCATCCTGGCGGAAGCGATGGGGCAATCGGAAAGCATCTGGGCCGTCATCACGGCGCTGATCGTCACCCAGAGCAACGTCGGCGGGTCGCTCAAGGCCGCGCTGGACTACTTCGCCGGTTCCCTGCTGGGCGCCATCTACGGCATCGCCATCGCCTTCACCATACCGCACACAAACGAACTGACGAAGGCTGTCGTGCTGGTGCTGGCCATGGTGCCGCTGTCCTACATGGCGGCCATCTCCCCCGGATTCCGTGCCGCGCCGATCACCGGCATCATCGTGCTGCTCGCCGGATCCGCCCTCGGGGCGCTGAGCTTCGCGATGGACCGCGTGATCGAGGTCGGGCTCGGCTGCGCCGTCGGGGTTGTGGTGTCCGTGCTGGTCCTTCCGGCGCGGGCGTCTCGGGGGGTTCTGGAAACGGCGGTGGCGATGGCCCGGCTTCTGGCCGAGCAGTTGGAGGCCCTGACGCTTCCCGCCGAGCAGGCGCAGGCCCGGCTGACCGCGTTGGAGACGCGGAGGCACCAGATGCTCGGCCAGATGGAAGCGCTGCTTGGCGCGGCCGCCCGCGAGCGCCGGAGCGGCCTGACGGACATGCCGGACCCGGAACCCATGCTGCGCACGCTGCTTCGCCTGCGCAACGACGTGTCCATGCTGCGCAGCGCGGTGGAGGTGTCGGGGCACGAGGTGCTGCAAGGGCCGGCTGCGTCATCCTGGATGTCGGTCGCCCGCACCGGTGCGTCGATCCTGCGGAGGCTTGCGGATTCCTTGTCCTCCGGCCAGGCGCCCGATTCCACCAGCGCCATGGCGGACGCCGTCAGCGACTACAAGGCCACCATCGACGAAATTCGGCGGTCGCACCAGACGAGTCACATGTCCACCGACACGCTCTGGCGCCTTTTCGGCACCGGCTTCGTCCTGGAGCAGTTCCGCCGCAACCTCGACGATCTGGTCGAGCGGGCCGGCGAATTCGAGGCGCGCCGGTAAATCCGGCCCCAAACGGTCACTTCGGCCGGCGCCTTGTGTAGACGTACCAGGCGAGCAGCAGGGTCGTGGCGAGCGACAGCGTGAAGGACACGCCGTCCGGGCGCAGCCCGTACCCGTTGGCCCCGCCGAACAGCAGCACGGAGCTGTCCCAGAGATAGGCCAGCAGCAGAAGCACCGTGTTGAGCGCCGAAATGCCGGTCGCGAGGTAAAGCACAAAGCGCATCGGGTCTTCCAAAGCCTTTCCCGTCCGGACGTCATCACCCCGATGTAATCATTCCGGAATGGAAAACAGCCCGGCGGGAGGATCCCGCCGGGCTGCCTGATAGCACCAGGGCTATGACCGCAACGGGCCGGTCACGAAGCCGGCATGTTGCCGGTGACCCAATAGTCCACGCGGTCCTTGTTGTTGGCGATGTAGTTGTCGATCGCCTGATCGAAGGAACTGCCGTCGGCCTCCAGCATGATCTTTTCCAGATCCTCCAGGGGCAGATACATGCGGGTCAGAAACTCCGCGACTTCCGGGTGGTCCTGGTAGAAGTTCTTGCGCGCCATGACGTGGACGCGCTCCAACCCACCCAGCGAGCCCTTCGGGTCCTCCAGGTAGCGCAGCTTCCATTTGGCGAACATCCAGTGCGGGCTCCAGGCCGTCACGACGACCCAGTCGTCGCGCTTCACCGCGCGGCCGAGCGCCGCTGTCATGGCGGCCCCGCTCGACGAGACCAGATCGTAGTCCTTCAGGCCGTAGTCCTTCATCGCCTTTTCCGACGCCTGCATCAGGCCGGCGCCGGGGTCGATGCCCTGGATCTGGCCGCGCAGCTTCTTCTGCACCTCCGGCTTCGCCAGATCGGCGATGGTGCGGACCTGATCGACCGGAACATAGTCGGGCACCGCCCAGCCCAGCCGGGCGCGGGTGTAGAGCATGCCCAGCGGCACCACCTTGTCGCCGACCTTCTCCATGTAGGACGCATGGGTGGTCGGCAGCCAGGACATCATCATGAAGTCCAGGTCGCCCTTGGAAAGGCCCTGGTACTGAAGGCCGATGTCGGCCAGAACCAGTTCCACGGGCTGGTTGAGCCGTTCCTCGATGAGGCGTTTGGCGAGCTTGGTGACCGCTTCGGCGTCGGCCCAGGCGGTCCAGCCGATGCGGACCGGCGTCTTGTCCTCGGCCGCCAGGGCGGTGGACACCAGCGCGGTGGAGCCGACGACCACGGCGACACCCACGGCCAACATCTTCAAAAACGTACGTCTCATCGCGAATTCCTTTTGCTTTTTTGTTCAGTTGCGGATCACCGGGTTCACCCCGCTTCGGCAACTCCCTGGGTGTGGTTGTGGGTGGGGGCGGGCTCGGCCGCCGGGTTTGTGGCGTTGGCGGGTTTGCGGCGCAGGAAGGCCGGCCTGGCGAACAGGGCCGGCCGGTCCACAGGGCGCCGCGTTCCGAAACTCTGCGTGATGCGGTCGAGCAGGATGGCCAGGATCACCACGGCCAGCCCGCCTTCGACGCCCAGCGCGATGTCCAGCCGCTGGATGCCGCGCAGCACCTCGTTTCCGACGCCGCCGGCCCCGATCATCGACGCGATCACCACCATCGACAGCGACAGCATGATGGTCTGGTTGATGCCGGCCATGATCGACGGCAGGGCGTTCGGCATCTGCACCTTCAGCAGCAGCTGCCGCGGCGTGCAGCCGAAGGCGAGGCCGGCTTCCACCAGCGGGTGCGGCACCTGCCGGATGCCCAGGCTGGTCAGGCGCACCACCGGAGGCATGGAGAAGATGATGGTGGCGATCACGCCGGGCACGCGGCCCAGCCCGAACAGCATCGCCGCCGGGATCAGGTAGACGAAGGCCGGCATGGTCTGCATCAGGTCCAGCGCCGGGCGCACGACGGCTTCCACCCGGTCGTTGCGCGCCGACCAGATGCCGAGCGGAATGCCGATCACCAGGGCGATCGTGGTCGCCGTCAACACCAGCGCCAGGGAGTCGATGGTCTGCTCCCACATGCCGAGCCCGGCAACGACCAGCAGCGACAGCGCGGCGAACAGGGCGAAGCGCCAGCCGAGGCGCCACAGGCCGATCAGCACGATCACGCCGGCAAGCGCCACGCCGGGCAGCGAGGTCAGCGCGACCTGCACCGCGTCGGCCACGGCCCCGACCGCGAGGTCGATGGCGTCGAACAGCCACTGCGCGTGGTCCATCAGGAAGGTCACGGCGGCTTCGGCCCAGGTGCCGATGGGAAGCTTGAATTCCATGGTCAACGGGTCCGTCCGAGTGTTTCCAGGTAGGCGGTCTTGGAAATCGCGCCGACGTAGGCGCCCCGCGCGTCCACCACGGGCAGCGGGCAGGGGCTGGACGCGATCCGCAGCAGCACGTCCTCCATGGGCAGGTCGGCCGGCACCGGCTCGATCTCCGGCAACAGCGCCTGGTCCAGCGTGGCGGACCCGTTGTTGCGCTCGATGGCGGTCAGCAGGGTTTCCACCGACACCACGCCCTGGAAGCGGCGGCGCCCATCCTGGACGTAGCCGAACTCCCGGTCACGCTCGCGAAGCTGCCGCACGGCGGCGCGGGGGCCGTCGCCGGTGTGGCGGATCAGGGTCACCTGATCGCGCCGGGCGATGTCGCCCGCGGTCAGGATCTTGGTGACGTCGATGTTGCGGAAGAAGGACCGGACATAGTCGTTGGCCGGCTGCTTCAGAATCTCGTCCGGGCGGCCGATCTGGATGACCCGCCCGCCCTCCATGATCGCCAGCCGGTCGCCGATGCGGATCGCCTCGTCCAGGTCATGGCTGATGAAGACGATGGTGCGCTGCCGCTCGGCCTGGAGGCGCAGAAGCTCGTCCTGCATCTCCGCCCGGATCAGCGGGTCGAGCGCCGAGAAGGCCTCGTCCATCAGCAGGACCGACGGCTCGTTGGCGAGCGCGCGGGCCAGCCCGACGCGCTGCTGCATGCCGCCCGACAGCTCGTGCGGCCAGCGGTCCGCGTAGGCGCCGAGCCCCACGGATTCCAGCGCCGCCTGCGCCTTGTCGCGCCGGGCGCGGGCGCTTTCCCCGGCGACGTCCAGACCGAAGGAGGCGTTCTCCCACACCCGCAGGTGCGGCATCAGGGCGAAGGACTGGAACACCATGCCCAGGTCGCGCCGCCGCAGCTCGGTCAGGTCGGCGCGGGACAGTTTCGTGATGTCGCGCCCGTCGATCAGGATTTCACCCGCCGACGGCTCGATCAACCGGTTGAGCAGGCGGACGAGCGTGGATTTGCCGGAGCCCGACAGCCCCATGATGACGAAAATCTCGCCGGCCTCGATCTCGAAGCTGGCGTCGTGGACGCCGACCGTCTGGCCGGTCCGCGAAAAAATTTCTTCTCTGGAAAGCCCTGCGCTCAGCAGGTCAAGCGCCATCCGGGGATGACGCCCGAAAATCTTGGTCACGCCGTTAACGGCGATTTTTGCGGTCATGCGCTGATGCCTCCGGTTGTTGGCAAGACGGGGGCGGCGCCGGTCTCCCTGGGGAGCCGGGTCCAGTGTTGCAGCCTTCGTTGGAAGCAAGGGCGCGCCGGGACTTAAGGCACGCGGGGCGAGGACAAGAGTCCGCGCACGGAGAAAGCCGGCAATCGCATGGCGACTGCCTCCCGCCTGTGGCGGGAAAATGTCATCAAATTGGCGACCAAAATAAAATAGGCCGCTTTGTGTGATGAAGGCTATTTCTGCAACGATGAAAATACGAAAACCACTATAGCATGCATGCACCTCGCAAGTATTTCAGCGCTGCGCGCAGTTTTGTGCGGATAGAAGCACGTTGTTTGCGCACGAAGAAGGGCGTTCACTGCCCGAAGCTGATCGGACGCTAACAAAGTCCAGACGAGATTTGAAGCCTTTTTATGCCACGAAGTGGTATGTCCGTGATGCCTATGACGTTTTGCCGCCCAGAAATATGAATATATACCTTTAATCGCCCTATGTTCCTGCGCCCCTCCAATGGGGTCACCCGCAAGATTTTTCCCCTTTTTGCTTCATTGGTGAACAAAGGTTTAACGAAATATGCGCTATAAGCAGGTGTTGCCAACCGCCGGACACTGACGATGCCCACGCTCGCCCGCGCTCTGACGGCGCTCTCCTTTTCCCTCGCCGTTGCCTCTGTTCCGCTCTCGGCGCCGCTTGCGGCGAATGCCAAGAAGGCCGCGCCCTGGCGGCCGGTCGCGGCCGAAATCCTGATGGACGCGCAAAGCGGCGCGGTCATCCGGGC
>JAEZPL010000609.1 GCA_023413605.1 Pseudomonadota bacterium | reverse complement strand
GTCTATGTGGACGGCGTGGAGGAGACCAACCTGTCCGTCAGCATCGACGGCAGCCGTCAGAACAACAAGGTGTTCCACCACAACGGAACCACGCTGATCGACCCGGCCCTGCTGAAGGTCGTGCGGGTCGATGCCGGCGTGGCCCCGGCCGACGCCGGGCCGGGCGCGCTGGCCGGCGCCATCGCCTATGAGACCAAGGATGTTGGCGATTTCCTGACGGACGACGGCGTCGGCGCCTTCGGCAAGACCACCTTCAACACGAACGGCTCCAGCCTGACCACCAATGTCGCCGGCTACGGCCGTCACCAGGGGCTGGAGGCGCTGGGGTTCCTGACCTACGGCAAGGGCGGCAAGTACAAGGCGGGCAACGGCCGCAAGGTGGACGGCACCGAGACCGATGTCATCAGCGGCCTGGGCAAGGCCGCCGTGCAGACCGACGGCGGCAACCGTTTCCAGGTCAGCTACGAGCGGGTCCACGACGACGCGCCCCGGCCGTTCCGCGCGAACGTCGGCTCCATCGCGGGGCGCCCGGCCTGGGAACCGCGCGTGCGCGACTACACGCTGGACCGCCAGAATCTGGTCTTCACCTACACCGACGCGATGCCCACCGACCTGTGGAATCCCAAGGTGGTGATCGCCTACGGCCGCACCGACGTCGAAACGCCCATCTTCACCCGGCCGGCGGGCACCAGCACCGTGCCGGGCCGCTATCCGGGCGAAGGCTCGACCAGTTCGTTCAACGGCAAGCTCGAAAACACCTTCGCCTTCCGCCTCGGCACGGTCACGACGGGCACGGACTTCTACGTGGACCGCGCCAATTACGAAGACCGGACCATGTCCGCGACCGAAAAGGCCCGCAACAACGGCCTCTACGGGCAGGCGCGGCTGGCGCCTCTCGACCGCCTGCGCCTGTCCTTCGGCCTGCGCGGCGACCGTCAGGTCTTCGAAGGCACGACCGGCGAGGATTGGACCAAAAGCGGCGTCAGCTACAACGCTTCCGGCGAGTTCGACCTGCTGCCCGAGTATCTGACCGCCAAGGCGGGCTACTCCCGCGGCTGGGGCGGTGTCCAGCTGGCCGAAAACTTCATCATGAACCCGGGCTGGCGCTACGGAACCGGACCGCAGGCGGTGACGGCCCACAACGGCACCGTCGGTCTGGAGGCCCGCTACGACGGCTTCACGGCGGAGGGGCGGGTCTTCCGGACCAGATTGGACGACGCACGCGCCCCGCGCTTCGCCGCCGCCAGCGCCAACCTCGCCCGCGACGTCGAGTCGAAGGGGTATGAGGTGGGAATCGGCTACGCCTGGACGGGCGGCTTCGTCCGCGCGAAATACGCCGACATCGACGTGACGATCGACGGCCAGCCCGCGGATTCCGACACCGGCACCTATCTCGCCACGCCGATGGGGCAGGTCTTCACCTTCGGCGGCGCCCACACCGTCCAGTCCTGGAACCTGACCTTCGGCGCCGACGTCGAGATCGTCCTGGATTACGACAAGGTTCAGGCCGGCCAGCAGCCGCTGAAGGGGTACCAGACGGTGAACCTCTTCGTCGAACACCGCCTGCCGGAACACGCCAACCTCGCGCTGCGCGCCGACGTCCGCAACCTGTTCGACGAAACCTACGCCGACCGCGCCACCTACGGGCAGGAGTTCGGCACCGTCACCCCGCTCTACCAGCCGGGCCGGGCCTTCCTGCTGACCGCCTCGGCCAAGTTCTGATCCCGCGCCGCGAAGCCGGGGGCGGTTCCAGCCGCCCCCTTCCTTCCTTCCGACCAAGGACATGCCGCATGTTTGAAGCCACGGCCCTGTTCGAGACCGAGCATGGCGGAGCCTACGCCACGAAGCTCTGCCAGCATTTCGCCCACAAGGCGGACGTGACTCGCTCGGAGAACGGCGGGGAATGCCGCTTTTCCTACGGCACCGCCACCTTCCAGGGGGAACCCGGCCGGCTGCGCCTGCGCGCCAGCGCCCCGACGCCCGAGGATCTGGCGCAGCTCCGGGAGGTGATCGAGGTCCATCTCCTGCGTTTCGCCTTTCGCGAGGGCGAGCGCCGGCTCGACTGGTCCGCCGCGACCGCGTAGGCCGATCATGCCCTCGTCCCAACAAGTCGCCGAACAGGCGACCTTCCAGAACTTCGCCAACTGCTACCGGCGGGAAATCGACGCCGGGCGCACGATCCGCCACAAGATTGGCCGCGGCTCGGCCGTCGACTGCGTGGAATGGACGCTGCCGTCGCAGCGGACGCTCCTGCGCGTGGAGATCCTGTCCCGGTCGTCCTGCGGCCCCTGCGGCTTCGGGCGGATCTGGAAACGGTCGCCCGCCGAAGCCGACTGGCACCCGGTGGAGCCCTTCTCCGCCCTTTGCTGCCTGGCCGGCGAGAGTTGCCGACGGGCCGGATCCCAGGCGGAGCCGGAGCGCCGGGGGAACGAGCTGGAGCTGCTGCTGCGCGTCCTGCAAAGCTACCAGTCGGTCTGCCGCTACCTGGACGCCCGGCCGGCGGATTTCGGCGAGGAGGATGACTTCATCGCCGCCGAACAGTCGCTGGTCTTCGGCCATTGGCTGCACCCGACGCCCAAGAGCCTCCAGGGCATGAACCACTGGCAGCAGCCGGTCTACGCGCCCGAGATGGGCGGACGGTTCCGGCTGCACTGGTTCGCTGCGGCGGCAGGCCGGGTCAGCCACCGTTCCGCGGTCCGGCGGTCCGCCCCCGCGATGATCGCCGAGGTGCTGGGTGAGGATTCGCGCCGGTTCGCGCTGGCCGCAGGCGAACAGATCATCCCCATGCACCCGCTCCAGGCCGAGGCGCTTCTGCTGGACCCGGCCGTGCAGGCGCTGATCGAGCGTGGAGCGCTGCGCCCGCTCGGGCCGGCCGGCCCGCTGTTCACGGCCACCTCCTCCGTCCGCACCGTCTACAGCCCCGACAGCCCGTGGATGCTGAAATTCTCGCTGCCGGTGCAGATCACCAACTCCGTCCGCGTCAACCGCCGGCACGAACTGGACGCCGGGGTCCTCATGGCGAAGCTGGTCGCCAC
>JAEZPL010000549.1 GCA_023413605.1 Pseudomonadota bacterium | reverse complement strand
GCCCAAGCCCGAACCTCCGAAGCCCGAGCCGCCCAAGCCCGAGCCGCCCAAGCCGGAGCCGAAGAAGCCGGAAGCCAAGCCCGCGCCCGAGCCGCCGAAGCCGGAACCGAAGAAGCCGGAAAAGGCGCCCGAGAAGGAGGTGGCGAAGGCCGACCCGTTGGCCGACCTGCTGAAGAACGTCCAGAAGAACGCGCCGAAGAGCGCGCCCGCGGACAGCAAGGCGGACGCCAAGCCGACCCAGAGCGCCGCCGCCCCGTCGGCGCCGTCTGGGGCCGCGAAGGCCGTCAATGGACCCGACAAGCCCTTCAAGCCGTCGGGACGCGCCATCGACGGCATCCGCGGCGCGGTGAGCAAGAACTGGAACTTCGATCCGGGCCGCAAGGACGCCGGAAACATGCAGGTGGAGATCATCGTCGAGCTGGGACGCGACGGCTCCGTGCTGAACGCGACCATCAACGAGAAGTACCGCTCCCGCTACATGTCGGACGCGGCCTTCCGTGCGTCGGCCGACGCGGCGCTGCGCGCGGTCAAGCGGGCAAGCCCCCTGCCGATCAACGAGTTCTCTGGCGACTTCACACCCGCCAGATATGAAGAGTGGCGTTACTTCGTGTTCAATTTCGACCCGAGGGATATGTTCTGACCATGACGAAGAAGACGAGGCTTCTGCTGAAGTTCGCCGGGTTCACCGGCGCTCTGCTGCTCGCCCTCGGCGTCGCGGCGCCCGAACCGGCGCACGCCGAGGTGCGCATCGACATCACCAAGGGCGTGGTCGAGCCGTTGCCGATCGCCATCACCAGCTTCGCCGGCAGCGGCGGGCGCGAGGCGCAGATCGGCTCCGACATCTCCAAGGTGGTCGCGGCCGACCTGGAGCGGTCGGGCCTGTTCCGTCCGCTCGATCCCAAGGGCTTCCTGCAGACCCCCGACCAGCTCCGCTCCGGCGAGCCGCGGTATCAGGACTGGCGCGCCGTCGGTGCGCAGGCCCTGGTCGCCGGCAACACCACCGCCATGGGCGACGGCCGCATGAAGGTCGATTTCCGCCTGTGGGACGTGGCCGCCGGCCAGTACATGCAGGGGCTGAGCTACACCGCGACCGCCGACAGCTGGCGCCGCATCGCCCACATCGTCGCCGACGCGATCTACAAGCGCCTGACCGGCGAAGAGGGCTATTTCGACACGCGCATCGTCTATGTGGCCGAATCCGGCCCGGCGAACGCGCGCAAGAAGCAGCTGGCCATCATGGACCAGGACGGTGAGAATCATCAGTTCCTGACCGACGGCCAGACCCTGGTGCTGACCCCGCGCTTCTCGCCGACGGCGCAGGAAATCACGTACATGTCGTTCTTCAACAAGAAGCCGCGCGTGTACCTGTTCAACATCGACACCGGCCGCCAGGAAGTTCTGGGCGACTTCCCGGGCATGACCTTCGCGCCGCGCTTCTCGCCGGATGGCAACAAGGTCATCATGAGCATGGCGCAGAACGGCAACACCGACATCTACAGCCTGGACCTGCGGACCCGCCGCCAGACCCAGCTGACCGATTCGCCCGGCATCGACACCGGCCCCAGCTATTCCCCCGACGGCCAGCGGATCGTCTTCGAGTCGGACCGCGGCGGCAGCCAGCAGCTCTACGTCATGAACGCGGACAGCTCGGGCACCAAGCGCCTGACCTTCGGCGAGGGCCGCTACGGCACGCCGGTGTGGTCGCCGCGCGGTGACCTGATCGCGTTCACGCGCCAGCGTGGGGGCAGCTTCGCACTGGGCGTGATCCGTCCCGACGGCACGGGCGAGCGCATCCTGACCGAGTCCTTCCATGTGGAAGGCCCGACCTGGGCGCCCAACGGCCGCGTCATCAGCTTCTTCCGCGATGTCCCGAGCGGCGACGGTCGCGGCCGGAGCGCGAAGCTCTACACCATCGACGTCACCGGCGCGAACGAGCGTCGTGTGATTACTCCGCTGGACGGTTCCGATCCCGCATGGTCGCCCTTGATTCCCTAGTGGAGTAGCCCTATTTTGCGCGCGCAAGATCGACGCTTAAGACGAAGGTCGGAAGTTCGTATTTCCGTCGGGGTCTGGCGGAAGTCGGCGTCGCTCGCTCTCCACAGTCCGACCATAACATCGAGTGTCGCTTAGGGGGTCATTAGACATGCGCATTAAGTATCTGAGCCTGATCGCCGCCGTCGCGCTGGTTGCCGCTTGCGAATCCGCTCCGAAGGACGCGGGCAACGCTGCCGGCAACGGCACCGCCCAGACCAGCACCGTCCGTCCGGGCTCGCAGGAAGACCTCGTCGTCAACGTCGGCGACCGCGTCTTCTTCGGCTTCGACCGTTACGACCTCGCTCCGGAGGCTCGCGCCACCCTGGACCGCCAGGCTTCGTGGCTGAAGCAGTACCCGAACGTCACCGTGACCATCGAGGGTCATGCTGACGAGCGCGGCACCCGCGAGTACAACCTCGCCCTGGGTGAGCGTCGTGCGAACTCCGTGAAGAACTACCTGGTCGCCGGCGGCATCAACCCGTCGCGCGTCAAGGTCATCTCCTACGGCAAGGAGAAGCCGGCCGTTCTCGGTTCGAACGAGGCGTCCTGGGCTCAGAACCGTCGTGGCGTGACCGTCGTCGACTAACGACGGCACCCATCCGGGTACCAGGGAAGCGCCGCTCCGGAGCAATCCGGGCCGGCGTTTTCTTTTTGCCGCGATTTGACCAGCGCGGCGTAGCCGCGAATTGATATGCATAGCTGAAAATCACCACCGTGCATGGCGCGCGCAGTTCTGGTAAACAGCCGCCTTAGTTTCGCCCGCTTGCCCCGGCACGATTTCCACGACGGCATACCCCGCCCGGACAGGACCCTGACGCATGACCAAGACCTCTTCCTTCGCCGCTCTGCTGCTTGGCGGCCTGCTGTGCAGCGGCTCCGTGTACGCTCAGACGGCCTCGATGCAGGACCGGATCACCCGCCTGGAGGCGGGAGTCGCGGCGCTGGGTAGCGAAGGCGGTCGGGTTGAGGTGGCTCAAGCCTATCCGCGCACCAACAGCTGGACCCAGCCCGTCCAGAACGCGGAGATTCCCCCGTCGGTCGCCGCCGATTTCGAGGTACGGTTGCAGAAGCTGGAGCGGGCCTTGTCGGAACTGACCGGCCGCTATGAAGAGGCGACCTATCAGGTGTCGCAGCTCAAGGACCGGCTGGAGCGCATCAACAGCGACATCGATTTCCGGCTGAAGGATCTGGAGACGAAGGGAGGCGGCGGAGCCAGCGATCCGTTCGGTGGCCCGAAGCCCAGCGCCGCCGCTCCGGCCGCCGGGGGCAAGACGCCCGAAAAGGTTGTGGACAAGGCCCCGGAAAAGTCGGCCGACAAGCCGACGCAGACCGCCGCGGTGGCCCCCCTGCCGTCCAACGCCAGCCCGGACAAGCAGTACGAGCACGCCTTCGAACTGCTGCGCCAGTCCGATTACGACAAAGCTGAAAAGGCCTTCTCCGATTTCCTGGCGAAGAACAAGGGACACCAGCTGGCCGGCAACGCCCAGTACTGGCTGGGCGAGACCTACTATGTCCGCAACAAGTTCCAGGAGGCCGCCGTGGCCTTCGCCGAGGGTGTGCAGAAGTACCCGAAGAACTCCAAGGCGGCGGACAACCTTCTGAAGCTCGGCATGTCGCTGCAGCAGCTGAACCAGAAGAAGGACGCCTGCACGGCCTTCAGCCAGTTGATCAACAAGTTCCCCGAGGCGTCGGCCAGCGTGAAGCGGCGCGCGGATACGGAGCGCAGGCGTCTGAATTGCCCGGCCTGATCGAATCCGCACCGGTTTCACAGGACGAATTCGCCGCCCGCATGGCGCGGCTGGGGGGCTTCGAATCGAAGCCCCTTTTGGCCGTCGGTGTGTCCGGCGGCGCCGACAGTCTGTCGCTTGTTCTTCTGGCCCATGATTGGGCCACCCGGCGGGGTGGGGCGGTTCTGGCCCTGACCGTGGACCACGGCCTTCGCCCGGACGCGGCGGAGGAGGCGGCCCGGGTGGGCCGTTGGCTGGCCGCTCGCGGCATTGCCCACGCCGTTTTGCGGTGGGAGGGGGAAAAGCCCGCCACCGGCATCCAGGCGGCGGCCCGCATGGCACGGCACCGCCTGCTGGCCGCGCGCTGCCAGGACGAAGGCATCCTGCATCTGGCGCTTGCCCACCACCGCGACGATCAGGCCGAGACGGTTCTGCTCCGCTTCGCACGCGGGTCCGGCATCGACGGGCTGGCCGGCATGGCGCCGATTCGCTCGGCCGGCGGCGTTCGGGTGATCCGTCCGCTGCTGGACCTGCCGCACGGACGCCTTGTGGCGACCTGCCGCGCGTTCGGGCAGGCGTGGATCGAGGACCCTTCGAACCGCAATCCGGTCTTCGCCCGGGCGCGCCTGCGGGCTGCGGCGGACGCGCTGAGCGCCGAGGGGCTGGATTCGGAGCGGCTGGCCGACACCGCCCGCCGCGCTGCCCGCGCCCGTGCGGCCCTGGAGACGGCCACCGCCGGCCTGCTGGCCGAAGCGGCGGAGGTGCATCCGGAGGGTTGGATCCGGCTCGATCCCAGGCCGCTGGCCGCCGCGTCCGAGGAATTGGGGCTGCGCGCGCTGGTCCGCTGCGTCGCCACGGTCGGCGGCGCCCCCTATCCGCCGAAGGCGGAGGCGGCGGAGCGGCTGTTCGCCGCGGTGGTCCAGGCTGCGTTTCAGGGAACGACGAAGGGAAAAACGCTGGGCGGCTGTTGCATTTTGCCGCGCCGCGGTCATCTGGTGATTGCACGGGAACCGGCCGGCGCGACCGAGCGTCTTAACTTGGTGCCCGGCGATTCGGTCTGGTGGGACCGCCGATTCACGGTCCGCATGGGGCCAGATGGCGGCGATCCGCTGACCGTCGCGCGCCTTGGGCCGGAGGGATGGCGTGAAATGCGGGAGAACATGAGGGATGCGATGCCGCCGGGAACGCTGCCGAACCTGCCTGAACCGGTGCGGGAATCGCTGCCGGCGCTGTGGGACGGGCAGGGGGTGAAGGCCGTGCCGTCGCTGGGCTTTCTGCGGTCGGGGAGCACCCTTTCGGCGGAGGTGTTCTTCACTCCGGCGGCTGCGTTGGCAGGACCAGCTTTTCCGGTTGTTTCGGCCGGGGACAGCATTATTTAATCTGGGAACGTGCCCGTAAGACCGGAGGGTGGGTCCCGTGTCGGCAGACCATTCGGCGCTGGGTTCGCAGAAAGGCATTTGACGTGAACAATTTCGGCAAGAATCTCGCGCTCTGGATCATCATCGGGCTGCTGCTGGTGGCCCTGTTCAACCTGTTCCAGAGCTCCTCCACACGCAGCCCGCAGACGACGGTTCCGTTCAGCGAGCTTCTCGCCGAAGTGGACCGCGGCCAGGTGGCCGACGTCACCATCAAGGGAAACCAGGTATCCGGCCACTTCACGGACGGCCGGTCCTTCAGCACCTACGTTCCGCCTGAAGCCGGACTGGTCGAGCGGCTGACGCAGAAGAACGTGCGCATCAGCGCGGTGCCGGACGACAGCAACGTGCCGTCGCTGTTCTCGGTGCTGCTGTCCTGGTTCCCGATGCTGCTTCTGATCGGCGTTTGGATCTTCTTCATGCGCCAGATGCAGTCGGGTGGCGGCAAGGCCATGGGCTTTGGAAAGTCGCGGGCTCGCCTGCTGACTGAGAAGGTCGGCCGGGTCACCTTCGACGACGTTGCCGGCATCGACGAGGCCAAGCAGGAACTGGCGGAAATCGTCGAGTTCCTGAAGGACCCGCAGAAGTTCCAGCGGCTGGGCGGCAAGATCCCGAAGGGCGTGCTGCTGGTCGGCCCGCCGGGCACCGGTAAGACCCTGAAGGCGCGCGCCGTCGCGGGTGAAGCCAACGTGCCGTTCTTCACCATCTCCGGCTCGGACTTCGTGGAAATGTTCGACGGTGTGGGTGCGTCCCGCGTCCGCGACATGTTCGAACAGGGCAAGAAAAACGCCCCCTGCATCATCTTCATCGACGAAATCGACGCGGTCGGACGCCATCGCGGCGCCGGCCTGGGCGGTGGCAACGACGAGCGCGAGCAGACGCTGAACCAGTTGCTGGTCGAGATGGACGGTTTCGAGGCGAACGAGGGCGTCATCCTCATCGCCGCGACCAACCGTCCGGACGTGCTCGACCCCGCGCTGCTGCGTCCGGGCCGCTTCGACCGCCAGGTCGTGGTGCCGAACCCGGACGTTCTGGGCCGCGAGAAGATCCTGAAGGTCCACATGCGCAAGGTGCCGCTGGCTCCGGACGTGGACGCCAAGG
>JAEZPL010000521.1 GCA_023413605.1 Pseudomonadota bacterium | reverse complement strand
GGGCAGGTGGGCATGGCCAATTACGCCGACTCCTTCCCGCACCATCTGTCCGGCGGCCAGCAGCAGCGCGTGGCGCTGGCCCGCGCGCTGGCCCCGAATCCGGCGGTTCTGCTGCTGGACGAGCCGTTTTCCGGGCTCGACGCGCGGCTGCGCGAGCAGGTGCGGGACGAAACGCTGCACGTGCTGAAACGGAACGGGGCGGCCACCATGCTGGTCACCCACGACCCGGAGGAGGCAATGTTCCTCGCCGACCGCATCGCGCTGATGCGCGCGGGGCGGATCGTGCAGATCGGCAATCCCGTGGATCTTTATACGCGCCCGTCCACCGCCTACGCCGCCGCCTTCTTCGGCGAGGTCAACCGGGTGCCGGGGACGGCGCGCAGCGGCACCGTGGACACGCCGCTCGGCCCGGTGCCGACCGACGCCGCCGACGGCGCCGCCGTCGAGGTGCTGATCCGGCCGGAAGCCCTTCGATTGAACCCGGAGGCGGCGCCGGCCGCCACGCCGGCCGGCTTGCCGCCGGTTCCGGCGCGCGTGACGGCCGCGCGGCTGCTCGGCCGGTCCAGCCTCGTCCATCTCGACGTGCCGGACGGTTCGGGCGGGTCGGTGCACCTGCATTCCCGCGTGCCGGGGCAGTTCCTGCCGCCCGAGCAAAGCCAGGTTTCCATCAGATTGGACCTGCGCCAGGTCTTCGTTTTTCCGGTGGAAAGCACCACCTGACTCCGTGAGACGGTTCCGTCCGGGGCAAGCGTTGCGGCGGCGGAGCCTTTCTGCCATAGTGCCGCCCCGCCGATGGGGCGACCGTTCAGGAAAAGTGTGTCATGGGATTTTCCAGCATCTGGCATTGGGTTGTTGTTCTTCTGATCGTCCTGCTTCTGTTCGGCGCCGGAAAGCTGCCGAAGGTCATGGGCGACCTTGCCAAGGGCATCAAGAACTTCAAGGCCGGCCTGAAGGACGAGGATGAGGACGCGACGGCCGCGTCGAACGCGCCCGCCAGCGGGCAGGTGCTGCCGAACCAGCCCGTTCCGCCGGCTGCCCAGCCCACCGCTGCCCAGCCCACCGCTGCGCAGCCTGCCGCCGCCCAGCCTGCCGCCCAGGACCCGGGCGTGAAGAAGGACGAGACGGCCCGCACCTGAGCGGTCGGCGCCGGGGTGCACATCGCGCCGTCTCGAAAAGGCTGAGGAGCCATGTTCGACATCGCTTGGTCGGAACTGATGGTCATCGCGGTCGTGGCCCTTGTGGTCATCGGCCCGAAGGACCTGCCCAAGGCCATCTACACCCTCGGCAAATGGGTGCGGAAGGCGCGCGTCGTCGCGCGCGATTTCCAGGGCCACATCGACGACATGATGCGCGAGGCGGAGTTGGATGAACTCCGCCAGCAGGCGCTGAAGGTGCGCGATGCGAACATCAAGAGCATGGTCGAGAACACGGTCGACCCGAAGGGCGAACTGAAGGGCGCCTTCGACGTCGGCCTGAACGGCCATCCGGGCAGCCCTCCGGAGGAGGATGGGCCGGCCGCGCCGGTCGGTTCCTCCAAGGTCGCCGCGGCCCAGCCGCTGACGGCCACCGAACCGCCGGTGCCATCTCCGCCCCCGGCCGCTCCGCCGGTTGAGTACGTTCCGGCGCCTGCGGCGGCGACGCCCGCACCGGCATCCGCTCCGTCCGCCGAGCCGGCGCCGGTGTCCTCTGCGCCGCCGTCCTCTACAACGGCGTCCACCACAACGACGAACAACAAGCAGGCGTGACCCCTGTGTCCGGCGAAACGCACATGACCGGCGAGCCCGAAGACGAGCTTGAAGAAAGCAAGATGCCGCTGATCGACCATCTGGTCGAGCTGCGCAACCGGTTGATGTATTCGATCATCGCCATCGTCGTTGCGTTCTTCCTTTGCTACGCCGTCTCGGACCGCATCTACAATTTCCTGGTCCAGCCGCTGGCCGACATCCTGGCGGGGCAGGGGCGCCGGATGATCTACACCGGCCTGACGGAAGCCTTCTTCACCTACGTGAAAGTGGCTTTCTGGGCCGGCTGCTTCCTGTCCTTCCCCATCGTCGCCAGCCAGATCTGGATGTTCGTGGCGCCGGGCCTCTACAAGCACGAGCGCAAGGCCTTCCTGCCCTTCCTGGCGGCCACCCCGGTCCTGTTCTTCCTGGGCGGGGCGATGGTCTACTACTTCATCTTCCCGCTGGCCTGGCGCTTCTTCCTGGGCTTCGAATTCCATCCCGGCGCCGACGCCGCGGCGCTGCCCATCGAGTTCGAGGCGCGCGTCGGCGAATATCTCGGGCTGGTGATGCACCTGATCTTCGCGTTCGGGCTTGCCTTCCAGCTTCCGGTTTTGCTGACGCTGCTGATCCGCGCCGGCCTGCTGACCACGGAAACGCTGGCCGCCAAGCGGCGCTACGCCATCGTGTTCGTGTTCGTCGTCGCCGCCGTGCTGACGCCGCCCGACGTGATCAGCCAGTGCGGTCTGGCCATTCCGCTGCTGGCGCTTTACGAGGTGTCGATCTGGATCGGCCGCGGCATCGAGAAAAGGCGCGACGAGCGCGAAGCGGCCGAGAACGGCGCGGCGCAATAGCAGCATGGCGCAATAGCGGAATGGCCGGGTGGAGGAGGGGAAGGTTCGGCTGTGCCACTGGACCTTGCCCCTGGGGCGCACTATAACCAGCGTCCCACCCACCGCTGTTTTGCTGTGAGCCATGCACGATCTTCGCGCCATCCGTGAGAACCCCGAAGCCTTCGACCGCGGCCTCGCCCGCCGTGGGCTGGAACCGATGTCTCCGACGGTGCTGGACCTCGACTCCCGGCGCCGCGCCGCGCAGACCCAGCTTCAGGAGATGCAGGCCCGCCGCAACGAAGCGGCGAAGGAGATCGGCATCGCCAAGCGCGAGGGCCGCGATGCCCAACCGCTGCTGGACGAGATGGCGCAGCTGAAGGAGCGCCTGCCCCAGGTCGAGGAGGAAGAAAAGGCGCTCGGCACGGAGCTGGACCGGCTGCTCGCCACCACCCCCAACCTGCCGGCCGACGACGTGCCGGAGGGGCCGGACGAGACCGCCAATCTCGAAATCCGCCGTTGGGGCGAGCCGAAGAACATCCCCAACGCCAAGCAGCACTTCGAACTGGGCGAAGCCCTGGGCCTGATGGATTTCGAGGCGGCGGCCCGCATGTCGGGCGCCCGCTTCACGGTTCTGAAAGGACCGCTGGCGCGGCTGGAGCGCGCGCTGGCCGACTTCATGCTGGACATCCACACGGGCGAGCACGGCTATACCGAAATCGCGCCGCCGCTGATGGTGCGCGACAACGCCCTGTTCGGCACCGGCCAGCTTCCGAAATTCGAGGAAGACCTGTTCCGCACCGTCGGGACGGACCATTTTCTGATTCCGACGTCGGAAGTGCCGCTGACCAATCTGGTCAACGACCAGATCGTGGCGACGGAGGAACTGCCCTACCGCTACACCGCCCTGACCCCGTGCTTCCGCGCGGAAGCCGGTTCGGCCGGGCGCGACACGCGCGGCATGATCCGCCAGCACCAGTTCTGGAAGGTGGAGATGGTCAGCATCACCGCCCCCGACCAGTCGGAAGCGGAGCATGAGCGCATGACCCAGTGCGCGGAAACCATCCTGCAGCGGCTTGGGCTGCCTTATCGCGTGGTGACGCTGTGCACCGGCGACATGGGCTTCTCGGCCCGCAAGACCTATGACATCGAGGTCTGGCTGCCCGGCCAGAACATGTACCGCGAGATTTCGAGCTGTTCGAACTGCGGCGACTTCCAGGCCCGGCGCATGAAGGCCCGCTGCCGGCCCAAGGGAGAAAAGCAGACGCAGTTCGTCCACACCCTCAACGGATCGGGCGTCGCGGTCGGGCGCTGCCTCGTTGCGGTGCTGGAAAACTACCAGCAGCCCGACGGCTCGATCCTCGTTCCCGAAGCGCTCCGGCCCTACATGCGCGGGCTGGAGAGGATTACCCTTTGATGTTCGAACTTCCGCTCGACCTGTCGAAAGCCCGCATTCTCGTCACCAACGACGACGGTATCCACGCCCAGGGACTGAAGGTCCTTGAGTCCATTGCCCGGTCGCTGAGCGACGACGTCTGGGTCGTCGCTCCGGAAATGGAGCAGTCGGCGGCCAGCCATTCGCTGACCATCAACCGGCCGCTGCGCCTGCGCAAGCTGGACGAGCGGCGCTTCACGGTGGACGGCACGCCGACCGACTGCGTTCTGCTGGCGGTCAACCACGTCATGAAGGACCAGCGGCCGACGCTGGTCCTGTCCGGCGTCAACCAGGGATCCAACATCGGCGAGGACGTCACCTATTCCGGCACCATCGCCGCCGCGATGGAAGCCACCCTGCTGGGCGTGCCGGCCATAGCGCTCAGCCAGCATTACGAGAACGGCAACCCGGTCGACTGGTCGGCCGCGGAAGGCTGGGGGGCCGACGTGATCCGCAAGGCGGTGACCGTTCCCTGGCCGAAGAACGTGCTGCTGAACGTGAATTTCCCGGCCCGCAAGGCCGGGGAGGTCACCGGGGTGCAGGTGGTGCGCCACGGCAAGCGCAAGATCGGCGACGAGCTGATCGAACGCACGGATCCGCGCGGCAAGCCCTACATCTGGATCGGCACGCTGCGCGGTGAGGCCGACGTGGCCCCGGACACCGACATCCACGTGGTGTTTTCGGGTGGCATCTCGATAACGCCGATCTATCTGGATCTGACGCATACCCCGACGCTCCAGACACTGCGGCAGGCCTTCGTGTGACGGTTGACGCGCGCAAGATCCGTTTGCTGATGGCGTTGCGCCGCAACGGCGTGACCGACACCCGCGTTTTGGCCGCCATCGAACGGATCCCGCGCGACCTGTTCGTTCCCGACGCCTTCCAGGACCAAGCCTGGGAGGACACGGCCCTGCCCATCGACC
>JAEZPL010000508.1 GCA_023413605.1 Pseudomonadota bacterium | reverse complement strand
GGCAGGAGGAGGAAGGGGCCGTGCTGCGCCTGTACCGCCGCGCGCTGGACATGGCGATCCGGGCGCGCGGGCTGACCATCGCGACGACACTCGCCCTGTTCGTGCTGGCGATCATGGCGCTGGGCCTCGTCCCGCGGCAGTTCTTCCCGCCGTCGGACCGTGCGGAACTGCTGGTCGACCTGCGGCTGCCGCAGAACGCGTCGATCTTCGCCACGCGCGACGCGGTGAAGCGGTTCGACACGCTGCTGGCGAGCGCCCCCGATGTGGAAAGCTGGAGCAGCTACGCCGGGCGCGGCGCCATCCGCTTCTACCTGCCGCTGAACGTGCAGCTCGCCAACCCCTTCGTCGGCCAGTCGGTGATCGTCGCCAAGGACGTCGCCGCGCGCGAAAGGCTGCAACCCCGCCTGGAGGCCATGCTGGCGGAGGAGTTCCCCAACGCGGTCGCGCGCGTCTACCCGCTGGAACTCGGCCCGCCCGTGGGATGGCCGCTGCAATACCGCGTCCGCGGCCCGGATCCGGCCGAGGTGCGCGAGATCGCGCTGCGCCTCGCCCAGGTCGTCGGCACCGCTCCGGAGGCGCGGCGGATCAACTTCGACTGGATGGAAACCGCGCGCAAGCTGCGCGTCCGGATCAACCAGGACGAGGCGCGGCGCCTGGGCCTGAGTTCGGCGGCGGTCGCGTCCATGCTGAACGCCGCCATTTCCGGCACCACGGTCACGCCCGTGCGCGACGGAATCTACCTGATCGATGTGCTGGCGCGGGACGCCCGCGGGCAGGCCCTGACGGTGGAGACGCTGCGCAGCCTGCCGGTCCCCCTGCCGAGCGGACGCAGCATCCCGCTGAACCAGTTGGCGTCGTTCGACTACGCCCAGGATCTGCCGCTGGTCTGGCGCCGTGGCCGGATGCCGACGCTGACGCTGCAGGCGGACGTGGCGCCCGGAGTTCTGCCGGAAGCCGTCATCGACGCGCTGGCGCCGCAGATCGCCGACCTCGCCTCCACCCTGCCACCGGGCTACCGCATCGAGGTCGGGGGCATCGCGGAGGAAAGCGCCAAGAGCAGCGCGTCGGTGTTCGCCGTCGTTCCGCTGATGGTTATGCTCGTGCTGACGATCCTGATGGTCCAGCTTCGCAGCTTCCAGCGGCTGTTCATCGTGCTGAGCGTGGTGCCGCTGGGCCTGATCGGCGTCGTCCTGGCCCTGCTGGTGGCCGGCCAGCCGCTGGGCTTCGTCGCCATTCTGGGCGTCCTGGCCCTGGTGGGCATGATCGCGAAGAACGCGGTGATCCTGATCGAGCAGATCGAGGCGGAACGGGCGGCCGGGCGCGGCATCACGGAAGCCGTGGTCGAGGCAAGCAGTTCCCGGCTCCGCCCGATCATGCTGACCGCCGCGTCCACCGTGCTGGGCCTCATCCCCATCGCGTTCACGGTGTTCTGGGGGGCCATGGCCTTCGCGATCATGGGCGGGCTGCTCGTCGCGTCGCTGCTGACGCTGATCTTCCTGCCGACGCTCTATGTGGCGTGGTTCGGCCGTGGAGAGGCGGTGCGGGAACAGGTTCCGAAGCCGGTTCCGCCGACGGCGGCGTGAAGGGCACGGCCATGGACACGGAAGCGCGGGTGGAGGCAGGGATGCGGGGCGACGGCAACGACAGCCCAAAAAATGGCGGCGGCGGCGGTGGCCCTGATAAAGGCCCCGGGGGAAGCCCCAGGGAAAGCATCGTCATCAGGCTGCGCAGCCTTTCGCAGCTTTTCGCCAGCCTCGACCCCTCGCCCTTTCGCGAAGGCGAGCTGACGACGGACGCTGAGGAGTATCTGATCCGGAAGGTGAGCGAACTCCCGGATGGCCCGCCGCTCCGCATCGTCATCCAATTGCCGGCCGCGGACGCGATGCCGCGCCCGTCGTCCGACGTGGCCGCCGCGCTGACCGGCCATTTCGCCTGCTGCGCGGCCATCGAAGCGAAGAAGGCGCGCGAGGCGCTCCGGGCGTGGCGTCAGATGGCGGCGATCGGCTTCGTGGTGCTCGCCACCTGCCTGTTCCTAGCCTGGCACATCACCAACACGCTCCCGCCCCGCCCGGTCACGCGGATTTTCCAGGAAAGCTTCGTCATCCTTGGGTGGGTCGCGATGTGGAAGCCGATCGAGACGTTGCTGTACGACCTGCTGCCACCCGCCCGCCACCGCCGGCGGCATGTTCTGCAACGCCTTTCCAACGCCGAGGTCGTGGTGGCCCGGTCGGCGTGAGGGACGGCGTGCTTCACCGGGGGATTCTTCGTCAAAGGGGTAACCGGCTTGCTGCGCGGGGTGCTTGGCACACATCCGTCCAAGATCGGCCGTCCAAGATCGGTCCAGGATCAGGTGTGGTCACCACCACGGCGGTTCCCGACGAGGACCGGGGCACGGCGACCCACGCCATCCGGCACCAGGAATCATACGGCCGGCGCATGAAGAGTTCCATGATCGGCCGGCCGTATGCCCCTCTCGCACATTGCTGTGCAATGTGCTGTCGGGTTTGTACCGAAGGCGTTTGGTGGAACTCATCAAACGCCTTCGGTATCAGAGGAATGCACCCATGAAAATCCTGATGGTTCTCACATCCCACGATCAACTCGGCAACACCGGAAGGAAGACCGGATTTTGGCTGGAGGAGTTTGCCTCTCCCTACTACGGCTTCCTCGACGCCGGGGCCGAGGTGACCCTTGCGTCGCCGAAAGGCGGCCAGCCGCCGCTTGACCCGAAAAGCGACACGCCGGAAGGCCAGACCGAGGCGACCAACCGGTTCAAGGCGGACCCCGCGGCGCAGGCGGCCCTGGCGAACACCGTCAAGCTCGCCGGGGTCCGGGCGGAGGATTACGACGCCGTCTTCTATCCCGGTGGCCACGGGCCCCTGTGGGATTTGGCGGAAGACCCGAACTCCGTCGCGCTGATCACGAAGTTCGTCAAAGCGGACAAGCCGGTTGCCGCGGTTTGCCATGGCCCCGGCGTGCTGCGCCGGGTCGAGGTGAATGGCGCCCCCCTGGTCAAGGGCAAGCGCGTGACCGGTTTCACCAACACCGAGGAAGAGGCCGTCCAGCTGACGCAGGTCGTTCCCTTCCTGGTGGAAGACGAGCTGAAGCGCCTGGGCGGGCGTTTTGAAAAGGCCGACGACTGGCAGAGCTTCGCGATCACCGACGGGCGGCTGGTCACCGGGCAGAATCCCGCCTCGTCAGCCGCCGCAGCGCAGGAGTTGATCAAGCTGATCACGAAGTACCGGCGCCATGGAACCGGGGCGGACGGGTGTGCCCACGGGGATCCCGTCCGCCCCGGCGTGCTGCGATAGGTGTTATTGGCCGGAGCCCTGCTTGGGCTTTTCGGTCGATCCGGCACCGCCCTGGGTCACGCCGCCGCCGCTCATGGTGCCCTGCCGTTGTCCGGCGAGGGAGTTGTCGGGAAGCGCGCCGCTGGTGCCGCTCGACGAGCCGGACGACGCGGCACCACCCGATGTTCCGCCCGACGAGCCGGACGTTCCGCTCTGCGCGCCGCCCTGGGTCACGGTGCCGCCGATGGTGCCCTGCCGCTGCCCGGGCAGGGAGTTGTCCGGCAGCGCGCCCGTGGTCGGGCTTTTTTGCGTTGCCGGTCCGGATGGTGCCGTTCCAGAGGGCGCCGTTCCATAGGTCGTCGTGTTGCCGGACGTCTGGGCCATTGCCGGAAACGCCACGGCCGCCATGCCGAATGCCAGCACGGTTGCGCCAAGGGCGCTGTGCAGGTGCTTCATGGGACATTCCCTCCTGATTGTCAGGCGATTTGAAAAGACTTTTTGAAAAGGACGGAGCCTTTACCGAACGTCCTTCGCCGGCTTGTTCCGGCGGGACGCTTCGCCCATGTGGCCGATCTCGTCCTTCGCCTTTTCCTCCTTGCCCGCGTCCTGCGGCTGGTCTTTCTTGAAGTCCTGCTTGTTGCCGAGGACGCTGTGCTCGCCACGCGACGCGGCCTGATCCTTGTCGGATTTCCCCGTCATGACGCTTTCCTCCATGTGGTCCCGCCCGGCGGGATGGCCGGAGGGGATACCACCGTCAACCGGAAGGAGCGGCGCGCGGTTCCGTATCACCCCTGCCCGGCTTCACCCCTGCCCGGCTTCACCCCTGCTCGGGCTTCATCCCTGCTCCGCCGGCCCGCCCCGGCGCGCCCAAAAGCCCCGTCCGGGGTCGTAGGCGAGGATGGCGCCGCCCAGGAACAGGATCAGACAGGCGGTCACGGCCAGGAACGCCGTGCCGTTGAATTGCAGGTACAGCGCGAAGCGGATCAGCTCGACCGCCTGGGTGAAGGGGTTGACCTCCGCGATCATCGCCAGCGTCGGGCTGCCCTCGCGGATGCGCCACAGCGGGTAGAGGGCGGTGGAGGCGAAGAACATCGGAAAGATGACGAAGTTCATCACGCCCGCGAAATTCTCCAACTGCCGGATGAAGGACGACAGCAGCAGGCCCAGCGCGCCCAGCATCAGCCCGCTCAACAGCAGCGCCGGCAGCACCGCGAGGTAGCCGAGCGGCGGCGGCTGCACCTCCCAGAACCACGCGATGGCCAAAAAGACGTAGGCCTGGGCGACCGACACCAGCACGCCGGCCAGCAGCTTGCACACCAGCAGGTACCAGCGCGGCAGCGGGCTGACCAGCAGGGTCTTCATGCTGCCCGTTTCCCGGTCGTAGACCATGGACAGCGAACTCTGCATGCCGTTGAACAGCTGGATCATGCCCAACAGCCCCGGCGTCACATAATCCTCATAGAGGATGTAGGTTTCGTAGGGCGGGATGATCGACAGGCCCAACACCGCGCGGAAGCCCACAGCGAAGATGGCCAGCCAGACCAGCGGGCGCACCAGCGCCGCGAAGAAGCGTTCCCGCTGGTGCACGAACCGCAAGCCCTCGCGGACGATCACGGCGCGCAGGCAGCGTCCGTAAAGCTGGGCTTTCATGCCGGCGTCCTCCGTTCCGTCAGCCGGGCGAAGGCCTGCCCCAGCGTCGCCGTGCCGGTGGCGGCGCACACCTCCTCCACCAGCCCGGTGGCGAGCACCCGGCCCTGGTGCAGCACCCCGACGCCGTCTCCATCCCGCGCCTCGTCGATCAGGTGGGTGGCCCAGAGCACGGCGAGCCCCCGTTCGCGGCAGAGGTCGTGCACATGGTCCAGAACCTGCCGCCGCAGTTCGATGTCCAATCCGACGGTGGGCTCGTCCAGCAGCAGCAGGCTCGGCTGGTGGAGCAGCGCGCGGGCGATCTCCACCCGCCGCCGCTGCCCGCCGGACAGGGTGCGGACACGCTCGTCCGCGCGGTCGGTCAGGCCGATGCGGGCCAGTTCCTCCCCGGCACGCTGTTCTATGGCCGCGGGCGCCAGCCCGTGCAGCCCCCCGTGGTAGCGCAGGTTCTGCATGACCGTCAGGTCCGGGTCCAGGGTCGGCTGCTGGAACACCACGCCGATGCGCGCCAGCGCCTGGGCGGGGTGCTGGCGCATGTCGAAGCCGAACACCCGGATGCCGCCGCGACGCGTGTTGTAGAGGCGGGTGATCAGCGAGAACAGCGTGGTCTTGCCGGCGCCGTTGAGCCCCAGCAGCACCGTGAACCGCCCCGCCGGTACGCCGAACGACACACCGTCCAGCACCGTCCGCGCGCCGAAGCTGTGGCTCAGCCCGTCGATGTCCAGGACGGGCGCCGCCGGGGCCGCGCGGACGGCTTCGGTCAGGTTGGGCGGGGCGGTTTCGAAACAGGCCATCGGCACCTCGCCCTTGATAACTTGGTTACGGTTTGACGATCACGCCCCAGGGTGCGCCGCCGACGGACAGCGATTTCACGACCCGGCCGCGTTCCAGATCCATCACCGACATGTCGTTGCTGACGCCGTTGGTGGTGTAGAGG
>JAEZPL010000490.1 GCA_023413605.1 Pseudomonadota bacterium | reverse complement strand
CTACGACACCTCGCCCTTCGACCTGCTGCACCGCCGCCACCCGAACCGCAGCGCGGTGACCACGACGGAGCCGCTCGATTCGCTGTTCACCCCCGCCTTCCCGGTGGACGGCCGCCACGCGCACCTCTTCACCCCCACCATGGTGACCGACCGCAAGGGCGAGGTCATTCAGGAGGACCTGATGGCCGCGCCAAAGGCGAAACGCGCGGTGCCGCTGAGCGCCAACGTCAACTCAAGCCCCGTCGCCGCCCCGCTGGAGATGATGGCGTCGGACTGATCCCGCCTACCCCTTCCGTCTGATCGCGATCGTTTCCCCTGCAACCATTGTTGCGCGATGCCCGCGCTTGAGGCGATGCTGTCCTCATGTGCGGGCGAATGGTCCGCGAGACAAATCATGACGGGAGGACGGCCATGAGACTGGCCGAAGCCCTGCTGCGCGCGCTGAAAGACCGCGGCGCACAGGCCATGTTCGGGATTCCGGGCGATTTCGCCCTTCCCTTCTTCAAGATCGCGGAAGAAACCAAGGTGCTTCCGCTCCACACGCTGAGCCACGAGCCGGCGGTGGGCTTCGCGGCGGACGCGGCGGCGCGCTACAGCTCCACGCTGGGCGTGGCGGCGGTGACCTACGGCGCCGGCGCGTTCAACATGGTGAACGCGGTGGCCGGCGCCTACGCCGAGAAATCGCCGGTCGTCGTCATCTCCGGCGCGCCGGGCACGATGGAGGGCAACGCCGGCCTGCTGCTGCACCACCAGGGCCGCACGCTGGACACGCAGTTCCAGGTCTACAAGGAGATCACGGTCGCCCAGGCGCGGCTGGACGATCCGGCCAAGGCCCCGGCGGAAATCGCCCGCGTGCTGTCCGCCGCCCGCGCCCTGTCGCGCCCGGTCTACCTGGAGATCCCGCGCAACATGGTCGGCGTGGAGGTCGAGCCGGTGGGCGAGGACCCCGTCTGGCCGGTGGACCGTGACGCGCTGGACGCCTGCGCCGACGAGGTGCTGGCGCGCATGCGGGCCGCCACGTCGCCCGTGCTGATGGTCTGCGTGGAGGTCCGCCGCTATGGCCTGGAGGCCAAGGTGGCCGAACTGGCGCAGCGGCTGGGCGTGCCGGTGGTGACCACCTTCATGGGCCGCGGCCTGCTGGCCAACGCCCCCACCCCGCCGCTGGGCACCTACATCGGCGTCGCCGGGGATCCGGGGATCACGCAGCTGGTGGAGGATTCGGACGGGCTGTTCCTGCTGGGCGCGATCCTCAGCGACACCAACTTCGCGGTGTCCCAGCGCAAGATCGATCTGCGCAAGACGATCCACGCCTTCGACCGCGCGGTGACGCTGGGCTATCACACCTACGCCGACATCCCGCTGGACGGGCTGGTGGACGCCCTGCTGGACCGGCTGCCGCCGTCCAGCCGCACGGGCAAGGGCGCCATCGCGCACGAATGCCCGGCCGGCCTCCAGGCCGACGACGGCCCCATCGCGCCCATGGACATCGCACGCGGCGTCAACGACCTGATCCGCGGCGGGCAGGAGCCGCTGCTGATCGCGTCGGACATCGGCGACTGCCTGTTCACCGCCATGGACATGATGGACGCCGGCCTGATGGCGCCGGGCTATTACGCCGGCATGGGCTTCGGCGTGCCCGCCGGCATGGGCGCGCAGGCGGTGGCCGGCGGCAAACGGATGCTGATCCTGGTCGGCGACGGGGCCTTCCAGATGACGGGGTGGGAGCTTGGCAATTGCCGACGCCTGGGCGTCGACCCCATCGTGATCGTCTTCAACAACGCCAGTTGGGAGATGCTGCGCACCTTCCAGCCGGAGTCGGCCTTCAACGACCTGGACGACTGGCGCTTCGCCGACATGGCTCCCGGCATGGGCGGCGACGGCGTGCGCGTGCGCACGCGGGCCGAGCTGAAGGCCGCCCTGGACAAGGCCTGGGCGACGCGCGGCCGGTTCCAGCTGATCGAGGCGATGATCCCCCGCGGCGTCCTGTCCGACACGCTGGCCCGCTTCGTCGAAGGCCAGAAGCGCCTGCACGCCGCACCCCGGGAGTAGGCGCAAGCGTGGCTGTGGGGTAGTTTCCAGAAGCCCTCTCCCCCTGGGGAGAGGGCCTACGGAATGCATTGGAGGAAATCACCCATGGCGGTCAAGACACTGCGCATCGCGGTCGTGCTCTCGGGCTGCGGCGTGTATGACGGGGCGGAGATTCACGAGGCGGTCTGCACGCTGCTGGCGATCAGCCGCGCCGGAGCGGAGGCGGTGTGCTTCGCGCCCAACGTCGCGCAGGCCCACGTCGTGAACCACCTGACCGGCGAGGAAGCGCCGGAAACCCGCAACGTGCTGGCCGAATCCGCGCGCATCGCCCGCGGCAAGATCGCCGACCTCGCGACCTTCGACGCGGGCGCGGTCGACGCGCTGATCTTCCCCGGCGGCTTCGGGGCCGCCAAGAACCTGTGCGACTTCGCCTTCAAGGGGCCGGATTGCGCGGTCAACCCGGACGTGGAGAAGGCCGTGCGCGCCATGCGGGCGGCCGGCAAGCCCATCGGCGCCCTGTGCATCGCCCCCGCCCTGATGGCGAAGCTGTTCGGGACGGAGGGGGTGGAGGTCACCATCGGCTCCGACGCCGGCACCGCCGCCGCGCTGGAAACGCTGGGCGCCAAGCACACCGTCACCGGCCACGGCGAGATCGTCGTGGACCGCAAGCTGAAGGTCGTGACCTCCCCCGGCTACATGCTGGACGCGACCGTCGCGCAGATCGCGGAGGGGGCGGAGAACACCGTCCGCGCGCTGATCGAGCTGGCACGCTAAACCCGCCCGCTAAGTCCTTGCAACGCTTCAGGTACCGAAGTGGGATACCCCCTTCGGTACCTGTGCGTCGCAACAATTCGTTAACCATAAAAGCCCACCCTGTCCTTGCTCCGGCGTATTTGGAGCGTTCATGCTTTGAGGATGGGAACGAGGACGGCGATGACCTGCATTGTGGGCTTGGTTGACGGCGATCGGGTGTGGATGGGCGGCGACAGCGCCGGCGTGAACGGGCTGGACATCACCGTGCGCGCGGACACCAAGGTGTTCCGCAACGGCGAGATGCTGATCGGCTTCACCAGCTCCTTCCGCATGGGCCAGCTGCTGCACTACCGGCTTGAGCCGCCGCACCGCGACGCGGACGCGGACATCTTCCGCTACATGGTGGTGGATTTCGTGGACGCCGTGCGCGGTTGCCTGAAGGACGGCGGCTATGCCCACCGATCCAACGACGTGGAGACCGGCGGGACCTTCATGGTCGGCTATGAGGGGCGGCTGTTCTCCATCCAATCCGACTATCAGGTCGGCGAGGCCGTGCGCGGCTACCACGCCATCGGCTGCGGCGCCGACTACGCGCTGGGCTCGCTCGCCTCGACCGCGGGGCTGCCGGCGGAGGAACGCGTCCGCAAGGCGCTGGAGTGTGCCGAGCTGTTCAGCGGCGGCGTGCGCGCGCCTTTCACCATCCAGTCGATGGTCCGCCGCCCGCATCTGGCGCTGACCGAGGCCGCGTAAAAGCCACAGTAAAACTCAGGACTTTCTGCGCCGCTTTCGCCAGATGGCAAAGCGGCGCAAAGTCGTGCCTAAGTCCCCATTCTTTATGGTATGGAACCCGCGCTTCAGCGCCAAGACATGGCGTTGACAATGACCATAAAAAACGTGGGTGTTAGAGAATGGTTGATCAGACTGCTAGCGGCGCCGATTTTCAGGGCTCCGAATCAAGGAAGCTGGTGCACGGCCTTCATCCGCTTTGGAATTCGCCCTACACCGTGTTCCCGGCGATGATCCTTCTGCTGATCATGCCGCTGGCGATCGTCTTCCACCCGTCCTGGATCGTTCCGCTGGCCGAAATCTACGTCGTCGGCATGATGATCACGATCATCCGCCTGACCCGCGGGTGACGGTTGTCGGACACCGAATGCGAAAAAGCCCCGGCGGGTCGGCCGGGGCTTTTTGCTTTACGGGCAATGGATGGGCGCAAGTCTACACGATGCTGGTGAATCCGTTGGTGATCGGGTAGCGGCGCTCGCGGTTGAAGATGCGGCGGGTGATCTTCGGGCCGGGAGGGGCCTGACGGCGCTTGTATTCGGCAAGGTGCAGCATGCGCCAGACCTTGTTCACCACCTCCGGCGCGTGGCCGCGGGCAACGATCTCCGGCACGCCGAGATCCTTTTCCACCAGGCATTCCAGAATGTCGTCCAGCACCTCGTAGGGCGGCAGCGTGTCCTGGTCGGTCTGGTTGGGCTTCAGCTCCGCGGTCGGAGCCTTGACCAGCACGCGCTCCGGCACGACGCGGCCGGCCGGACCGAGGGCGCCGGTCGGGATGTTCCCGTTGCGCCAGCGCGACACGTCGTAGACCGTCGTCTTGTAGACGTCCTTCAGCACCGCGTAGCCGCCGCACATGTCGCCGTACAGCGTGGCGTAGCCGACCGACATCTCGGACTTGTTGCCGGTGGACAGCACCATGGCGCCGAACTTGTTGGACAGCGCCATCAGCGTGATCCCGCGCGAGCGCGACTGGATGTTCTCTTCCGTGATGTCCGGGTCGCGGCCGGCGAAGGCCGGCAGAAGCATGCGCTCGAACGCCTCCATCGCCGGAACGATGGGGATGGTGTCCAGCCGGCAGTCCAGCAGTTCCGCCGTCTCCGCCGCGTCGTCCAGGCTTTCCTGCGAGGTGTAGGGCGAGGGCATCATCACCCCGTGCACCCGCTCCGCCCCCAGCGCATCCACCGCGATGGCCGCCGACAGCGCCGAATCGATGCCGCCCGACAGGCCCAGGATCACGCCGGGGAAGCGGTTCTTGTTCACATAGTCGCGCAGGCCCAGCACCAGCGCCGAATAGACCGACTCCAGTTCCTCCATCGGGGCGATGCGCTCGGCCTCGGCGCAGGTCCAGACGTCGTTCTTGCGCTCCCAGCGCGTGAGCATCAGATGCTCGGTGAAGGCCGGGGCCTGGGCGACCAGGGCGCGGTCGGCGCCGATGGCGAAGCTGGCGCCGTCGAAGACCAGCTCGTCCTGCCCGCCGACCTGATTCACATAGATCAGCGGCAGGCCCGATTCGTTGACGCGCGCCACCGACAGCTGGATGCGCTGGTCGTGTTTGCCGACCTCGAACGGGCTGCCGTTGGGAACGATCAGGATTTCGGCGCCGCTTTCCGTTAGCGTTTCCACCACGTCCGGCGACCAGATGTCCTCGCAGATGGGAACGCCCAGCCGCACGCCGCGGAAGTTGATGGGGCCGGGCATCGGGCCGGGGGTGAAGACCCGCTTTTCGTCGAAGACGCCGTAATTCGGCAGGTCGACCTTGAAGCGGGTGGCGGCGACCTTGCCGCCGTCGAGCAGCAGCACGGCGTTGTAGCGGTTTCCGCCGTCGCGCCAGGGCGCGCCGACCAGCAGGCCCGGGCCGCCGTCGGCGGTCTCCGCGGCCAGATCGCGCACGGCCTTTTCCACGAGGTCGAGGAAGAAGGGCTTCAGCACCAGATCCTCGGGCGGGTAGCCGGTCACCACCAGCTCCGGGCAGACGACGAGGTCGGCGCCGCGGGCGGCGGCCTCGGCCCGCGCGTTGCGGATGCGGTCGATGTTGGCCGTGATGTTGCCGACGGTCGGGTTCACCTGGGCCAGCGCGATGGAAAGGCGGTCGATCATGGCTCTGTCGTCTGGTGGAGCGGCTCGCATGGAAAGCCGGGGGAAGCGGCAGCGTAGCAGCCGGACGCCGGGTGCGAAAGCGGTGTGCTACCGCACCGGAACCCGCCTGCCGCGCCTCTGTTCCCCTGCTGACGCATGCTTCATCGGAAAGGGTAACAGGCCATGCAGGGTTCCGGCACGACGACGTCCGTCTGGATGGGCACCACGGCCGGGCCGATGCCCGGCGGCGACGCCGACCTTTCCACGGTAAAGCCCGACGTGATCGTCGTCGGGGCCGGCATCGCGGGGGTGACCACGGCCTATCTGCTCCAGCGCTCCGGCAAGTCGGTGCTGCTGCTGAACGACGGACTGCCGGGCGACGGCGAGACGGGGCGCACCACCGCCCACCTGTCCAACGCCATCGACGACCGCTACACGGAGATCGAGCGGCTGCACAGCGAATCCGGGGCGCGCATGGCGGCGGACAGCCACACCGCCGCCATCGACACCATCGAGCGGATCGCCCGCGAGGAAGGCATCGACTGCGACTTCGCCCGGCTGGACGGCTATCTGATGCTGGCGCCGGGGCAGGACCCGTCAAGCCTGGACAAGGAGCGGGACGCCGCGCGCCGCGCCGGGCTGGACGACGTGGAAAAGCTCGACCAGCCGCCGGTCGACCATCCCGGCCCATGCCTGCGCTTTCCCCGGCAGGGGCGCTTCCACGCGCTGAAGTATCTGGCCGGGCTGACCCGCGCCTTCCTGGCGCGCGGCGGGCGGCTGGCCACGGGCGCCCACGTCTCCGCCATCGGGCAGGAGGGGGAGCGCGCGCATGTGCATGTCGGGCCGGATCACCAAACCCCAAGCCACCAAACCATCGAGGCCGACGCGGTGGTGGTCGCCACCAACTCCCCCATCAGCGACCGCTTCGCCATCCACACCAAGCAGGCGGCCTACCGCACCTACGCCATCGCCGCGCGCGTGCCGAAGGGCTCCGTGCCGGACGCCCTCTATTGGGACACGCTGGACACCTATCACTATGTGCGCCTCCAGCCGGAAGCCGGCCACGACCTGCTGATCGTCGGAGGGGAGGACCACAAGACCGGCGAGGCGCGCGACATGGACAGCCGCTGGGCCGCGCTGGAGGCCTGGACGCGGGAGCATTTCCCGCTGGCCGAGACGGTGGAGTACCGCTGGTCCGGGCAGGTGATGGAGCCGTTCGACGGGCTGGCCTTCATCGGCCGCGACCCGGCCTATGGCGGACGCGTGTTCGTGGCGACCGGCGACAGCGGCATGGGCATGACCCACGGCACCATCGCCGGGCTGGTTCTGTGCGAGCTGATCCACGGCAGCGACAGCCCCTGGGCCGCCCTGTACGACCCCGGCCGCAAGATGGCCAACAAGCTGGGCACCTACCTGCGCGAAAACATCGACGTCGCGCGCCAGTACCTGGACTATGTCGGCCGTTCGGAGGTGGAGTCGGAGGAGCGCATCGCCCCCGGCGACGGCGCCGTGCTGAAGGCCGGCGGGCGGCCCATCGCCGTCTACCGCGACGAATCGGGCGCGATCCACCGCCGTTCCGCCGTCTGCCCGCACCTGAAATGCGTGGTTCACTGGAACCCCGGCGAAAAGACCTGGGACTGCCCCTGCCACGGCTCGCGCTTCGCGGTGGATGGGGCGGTGCTGAACGGTCCGGCCACGCAACCGCTCGCCCCGGTGGCGGAAGACGGAGGAACGCGGGGGTAAATACAAACGCAGACGAACGAATACGACTTCGCGTTGCGACGCCCTGCGACGAATTAACCTGTAGTAAACTGTTGATGCCTGAGATTACTCTGCACAGGCAACGAACATGTGCGGGAGGCGTCGATGTATTATTCGGAATTGTCCGGGCCGAACGGCACGACCAGCTCGGTCCTTCAGCAGGCCGCCGGTGCGGCGGCGAAGAAGCCGGCCGAAAAGGCGACCGAGGACAAGGCCGCGTCGACGCCCGACGCTTCAAAGGCCGCCCCCGCGAAGGCCGACAGCCCGGCCTACACCATCAGCCAGTCCATGGAAACGCTGCTCGACGGCCTGTCGGGCAAGAAGCCCGAGGCGGGCGCCGACGCGGCGAACGCCAACGGCGCCTCCTCCGGCGGCATAGCCGGCAAGGATGGGAACACGGGCGCCCAGGCCATGGCCGCCCGCGCCCAGCAGGCGCAGAAGATCATGGAGAACGCGCTGAACCAGTCCAAGGGGCTGGCCGGCTTGTTCGAAAAGGCCATCGGCAACATGCAGGACGACCTGGGCAAGGCGCTCAGCGCGCTCGGCATGTCGGACGATGACGTGAAGGGTGCCGTCGGCGGCTTCGGCGATCACCTGAAGGACAAGATGAAGAGCCTGGACTTCAGCCAGCTGTCCATGACCATGCAGGAGAGCCGGTCCCAGTTCTCCATCGAGTCGCGGGGTATCGAGCTGACCATCCAGGACGGCGACAAGTCCGTCCGCATCTCCTTCGCCAAGTCCACGCTGGACTTCCAGCGCCAGGATCAGAGCGTCGAGGCCACGCTGAACGCCGACGGGTCGGGCAGCGTCGGGTTGTCGCAGACCAACACGAAGGTCAACGGCAAGGCCACGGGCATGATCGTCCGCTCCGAAGGCTTCAGCGACGACGAGATCAAGGGCGTGCTGGAGAAGCTGAACGGCATGATCGCCAAGGGCGGCATGAGCGGCCTGGGCGCGCTGAAGCCGACCAAGAGCGCCGACGGCGTCATGCACATGAACCTGGACCTGTCCCAGCCGATCGCGGGCCTGACCGACGGCACCGCCGCGACGAAGGGCACGGACGGCAGCACGGCGGACGCACCGGCCAAGGTGGACATCAAGGCCTGAGCACCGGCGTTTGCCCGCCCATCCGCCCAATCATCCGAAAGTACTGGCCTGTGACCTATATCGGGCCGGTACTTGCGGATGGTGAGTGTGCTTGTTTAGAAGCGGAATTGACCTTTCGGAGATCCGCTTCCCCATGACCGACCGCGACGCCGTCCTGGCCCTCAACCAAGCCTTCTACCGGGCCTTCAGCGACCGCGATTATCGCGCCATGGACACGCTGTGGGCCGCACGGCTTCCGATTTCCTGCATCCATCCCGGCTGGACGGTGCTGTTCGGGCGGGACGCGGTGATGTCCAGCTGGCGGGACGTGCTGAACGCCCCCACCGGCCCCACCATCCACGCGCGCAACGAGCGGGTCACGCTGTACGGCGAGACGGCCGTGGTGATCTGCGATGAGGTTCTGGGGGCTGCCGTGCTGGCCGCCACCAACCTGTTCGTGCGCGAGGACGGCGCATGGCGCCTCGTCCACCATCAGGCCGGCCCCATCGCCGAGCCGCTGACCCACGGCGTCCCGAACATCGACTGCCCGCCGCCGGGCCGGCTGCACTGACCGCCTTCCGCGGATCTCGACCCGGTTCGACATCCGGCCGACGGCAGGACTGTAAAATCTCTATCCTGCGGCTTCCGCCAGCGCGTTCTGTTCGGCGACCTGTTCGGCCTTCGGAGGCATCAGGCGGCCGGGATGGGCGCGCCAGTCGCGGTACATCTCCTCCAGATACGGCAGCACCTCCAGCACGCCGATCAGGCCCAGCAGCGTGACGACGTAGCCCGTCGGCACCGGGTCGCGCTTCAGGCGGAAGCCTGGGTCCTCGTCCTTGCGAAGGCCGAGCAGCGCCTGCGCCTTCGGCCAATGCAGGACGGCGATGAAGGACACCGCCATCAGCGGCAGCAGTTCCAGGAAGCTGTGGACGTGCTGCTCGATCGGCGTGACCTCCCGCGCGGTGACGGCGTAGCTGACGTCCCACATCGCCGTCACCTCGTGCAGCAGGAAGGACGCGATCATCAGCGCCAGCACGGGCGAGTTGATCTCCAGGAACAGGCCGGCCAGCACCGGTACGCCCATCTCCACCAGCATCAGCAGGTGGATCATCGTCTCCTTGGCGCCGGTGGTGTCCTGGATGTCGGTCGCCCGATGGCACATCCAATCCGCCACCCCGGCCGCCAGCCAGAGCGGTATGACGAAGTACAGCAGGAAATTGCGCGTGATGGTGCGGATTTCCGCGTCCGTCAGGCCATCCTTCGCTGGTTCCAGGGCCGGCGAGAAAACCTGGGGCGGCTGGACGCGCGACGCGGGCGCCGGCCGATCCCAACCGTTCGGAGCCCTCGCCCGTTGCGCGTGGACGCGCCCGCCGGACTGGCGGCGCAGCAGCGCCGTGACGCTGAGCGTGATCGCGACCAGCGACGCGCTGGTCAGCAGAAACTGCTTCATGGACAAGCTCCCGATGCCGTTCACGCTTGGGTCAACAGGCCGGGCCGGGAACCGTTGCCGCAGCGCTGGCCGGATAGGGCGTCACGGATGGGGGGATCAATGCGATTCGAAATGGTTGATGAGGTCGCCCACCACCTTGTCGGCCACCACGCGGTCGGGATCGCTGCTGGTCAGCGCGACCGCGGCCCAGCGATGAGCGCGGGAAAAGGCGATGTAGGCGTTGAAACCCCCGGTCGAGCCGGAATGCCAGAGGATCGGCGTGCCGTCCCCCGCCCAAGCCACGAACCAGCCCAGCGCCATGGCCCCCTGCCCCAGCGCGCCGGGATCGCGCAGCGCCCGCCCGTCCACCTGCACCGACTGGGCCAGCGCGAGCGTCGCCTCGGTTCCCGCGTCGCAGGCCACCGCCGTGGGCGGGCATTCGCCCATGTTGGCGCGCAGCCAGCGCAGCAGGTCGTTGGCGGTGGAATAGAGCCCGAAGGAAGGCTGCATCGCCGGCGCCTCCCAGTCCGGCACCACCTGCCCGTGGGCGTGGCCGACCGCCTTGCGGGATCGCTGGTCGGCGGTCAGGCGCAGCGTCGTGTCCTTCATCCCGAAACGGTCGGTGACGACGCGCTTCAGCAGCGTCTCGTACGGGGTCCCGGCGGCGGTGGACAGCGCCTCCCCCAGCACGGCCATGCCGACGTTGGAATAGCGGAAGCG
>JAEZPL010000806.1 GCA_023413605.1 Pseudomonadota bacterium | reverse complement strand
CGTCCTCCACCTCCACGCAGAGGACCGAGGCGTCGGCCCCCGATAAGCGGTGGGACGCGACGAAGGCCCGCAGGTCGGCGTCGAGGAAGGTGTGGCCGCTCATCACCATGACGGTGCTGGTCCGCAGATCCTTGCGCACGTAGCTGAGCGCGGCTGCGGAGCCGAGCGGGCGCGGTTCGATCTGGCACACGACGTCGAGCGAGCGGTTCGTGTCGCCCTGCGCCAGCCATGCGGTCACATGGTCGGCAAGGTGGCCGAGGCATAGCACGACGCGCCGCCCACCGTAGGCCACGAGATAATCCAGCAGATGGCCGAGAAAGGCGCGCCCCGCGATGGGGGCCAGCTCCCTCGGCGCGTCTCCCGACACGCCGCGCATGCGTGAGCCGAGTCCCCCGGCGAACAGCATGACGTCGATGTCCGTCAAGGCTTCCTCAGGCCGCACCGGTGGTCCCCCTCCTGCTCTCGGCGTCGCAACGCCGCCCGATATCCGCCGCATACCGCGTCCGCGGTGGATTGGTCAAACATTCGGTAGGGGTGAGGCCGACTTTCACGCAGGATGGCGTTCGACCGTCCCTATTCGGCGAAGGCCGCCAGCGTGGTTTCGCGGGGAAACACATGGGGGTGCGTTTCCCAATCACTGCGCAGCGTTTCAAAGATGAACACGTCGTGGAAGCGCCCGCCCTTGAAGACATGCTGACGAAGAATGCCGACCTCGCGTGATTTCACAAGGCGCTGGATGCGGATGACGCCGTCGTTTCCTTCCATGAAGTAGTTGACGAGCTTGTTCATCCCCAGCCCGTAGAAACAATAGTCCATGATGAAGGAATGCAGGAAGCCCGCCAGCTTCCGCCGGTCCTGTTCCTCCGCCACGTAGGAGCCCGACGAACAGCGCCGGTGCAGCAAGTCGATTTCGGAGTAGGACAAATATCCGATCGGACGAGCGTCCTGCTCCTCATTGATGTGCTCGATGATGAAATGGCGGAAATCGGAGCGCTGCTCCATGGCCTGGAGCCACGCGCGCTGCCGCTCGACGTCCGGATTTTCCAGATCGGTGAACATGAAGCGGGTGATGACCGGGTCCGTACGCCAGCGCAGAAGCATGGCGGCATCGTCGAGCGTCGGACGGCGGAAGCGGAACATGGATGTCACCGTTTGCAAAAATGGCAGCGTTATCGGGCGAGATAGCCGCCGTCCACCGGCAGCATGACGCCGTTGATCCAGCGGCTGGCGTCCGACAGCAGAAAGGCGATGCCGGCCGCCACATCGTCCGGCTTGCCGAAGCCCATGGGGTGGGCGGCGCGGATGGCGTCGAACTGCTCCGCCGTCGTGGTCTGGCGGAAACGCTCCATCATCTCGGTCTCGACCATCGCCGGGGCTACGCAGTTGACGCGGATGCCGTCGCGCAGGAACTCCATGGCAAGGCCGCGTGTCGCCGACACCAGTCCGCCCTTGGCCGCCGAATAGACCACGTTCCCCGGCTGCCCGATCTCCGCCGCGACGGAGGAGACCAGCACCATGGCGCCAGTCTCCGAATGGCAGCCCTTCTGCCGGAACCCACGGGCCAGCGCCAGGGCGCTCAGCAGGTTGGTGTGCAGGATCTGGTCGAAGAAGCCGCGGTCGACGGAGCGCACCGGCTTGCCGACCTGCACGCCCGCGCAATGGGCCAACCCGTCGAACGGCCCGCCGGCCCCAGCCCGCTCCTTCACCCAGGCTGGAATGGCGTCGGTGTCGGACAGGTCGAAGGCGGCCGCCCGGTGCCCTTCCCCGGCCAGCAGCGCCAGCGTTTCCGTCAGACGCGCCGGGTCGCGACCGTTCACCGTCACCCGCGCGCCGAGGCGCGCCGCCAGCACCGCCGTGGCGCGGCCGATGCCGGCGGAAGCGCCGGTGACCAGGATGTGACGGCCGGACAGATCGACCAGCGGAGCCGGAACGCCCGTCATTCCGCCGCCATGCGGTCGAGATAGGCCCGGTGGAAGGCCGTGATGCGCTCCTCGCAGCTACCAAGCGGGGCCGGCTGGCTCACCTGCTTCAGACCCTTGTGCGTGGCTTCCGACACAATCTGGTCTTCCCCCAGGATGGTCCGGTTGAAACCGCACACATTCGCCTCCACCGCCTTGCGGGCGGCTCCGCCCTTGGTCTGCGGCTTGGAGGTTTCCCCCAGGAACAGGCGGAAATGCAGGTTGCAGCGGTCCGGCCCGACCGGATCGTAGGTCTGCACGCTCATCAGCGCGCCGTGCGTGACGCCGATCGCGAGGTTGGGGAAGATGAGGAAGTGGTCGTAATTCCGCAGCATTTCGCTGCGCGGCAGGCCCATTTTCTCGATGACCCCCTCCCACCAGCGCACGGTGGTGTCGGACAGATGCCCGATGCCCCGCGAATGCTCCCCCTCGTAGGAGCAGATCCAGACCTTCTTGGCGAATTTCTTGAAGGTTTCCGGATGGGTCGCGTCCACATGATAGATTTCCAGCGCGCTTTCCAGGGACGCCTTCCAATTGGCCTCCCAGCGCAGCACGCCCTCGTCGATCCGGTCGGTGAAGGTCTCCGACAGGTGGTCGAGCACGACGCCGTAGGCGCCCAGCTGCTCGTCCAGGCTTGCGCCGCCCGGCTCCAGCCGGACAAAGACGAAGCGGTTGCGCGTCGCCACCTCGAACCGCGGCAGGGCAAGGCGCTTCTTGTCCTCCTCGCTGAAGCCGAAATGCTCCTTGTTGCCGGGAATGCCGACGGGGACGCCGTCCCGATTGAAGACCCAGCCGTGATACGGGCAGACCGGCTTGCCGTTGCCGCAGCGTTTCAGGTGGATCAGAGAATAGCGGTGGGTGCAGACGTTGTGGAAAGCGCGCAGTTCGCCGCCGAAGTTCTGGACGAGCACCGAGGTGCCGGCGATATCCGCCGTAATGAAATCGTTGTCGTTGCGCAGATCATCGGTAAAACCAACGAACATCCAGGACCGGCGGAATATCTTCGTCACTTCTTCGGCGTGATTGGCGTCGCCGGAATAGCGCTGGGGCGGAATCACCGAGGTCGGCTGGGGCGGAAGCTTGCGTGGCTGTACCCGGTCGTCCATGGTGTTTCCCATTTATCGGTTCGTTAATCATTCGACCCTAGCGTCCGGTCGGTTAATATTTCCCGAACCCGAAAAGTTGGGTCCGGGAGAGATGGGCCGCAGCCGGCCTATGATAGAGGGAGCAGGCGGTGAAGGCGATCATCGAAGGCGTGCGCATCGCTGGGTTCCGGGCCGCCGTGCCGCCGCACCGGCATTCCTTCATGGAAGACCACTCCCTGTTCACCGCCGAAGAGGCGGAGAAGCTGTTCGCCACCACCGGCGTCTACGAACGCCGCATCGCGCCGCCGCACATCTGCGCGTCGGACATGTGCGTGGCCGCGGCGGAAGGGTTGCTGGCGCAGCTCGGCTGGGATCCGTCCACCGTCGACGTGCTGATCTTCGTGTCGCAAGACCCGGACTACAACGTGCCGGCAACCGCCTGCGTCATGCAGAAGCGGCTGGGCCTGCCGACCAGCGCCGCCTGCTTCGATGTGAATCTGGGCTGCTCCGGTTTCGTCTATGGGCTGTGGATGGCCGGAAGGCTGCTCGGCGGCTCCACCGGGCGCAGGGCGCTGGTGCTGTGCGGCGACACAAGTTCGCGCCACCTCGTGCCGGGCGACCGCTCGACGCTGCCGCTGTTTGGCGACGCCGGCGGGGCCGTGGCGCTGGAATGCGTGGAGGACGCCACCCCGATCCACGTGGTCGTCGGCACCGACGGCGGCGGCGCCCGCAACATCTGGGTCAAGGCCGGAGGGCGGCGCAATTCGCTGGTGCCGGGCAAGGAACCCCGCTCGCCGGAGGAGCAGGAGCGGCTGTTCACCGACTCGCGCCTGTCCCTGAACGGGGCGGAGGTGTTCGCCTTCACGCTGCGCGCCGTGCCGCCGCTGGTCCGCGACGCGCTGGAGTTCGCGGGCGTGGGCGTGGAGGACATCGACCTGTGCGTCATGCACCAGGCGAACGCCTTCATGCTGGAACATCTGCGCAAGAAGACCAAGTTCCCCGCCGAGAAGTTCGTGGTGGACATGCACGACTTCGGCAACAC
>JAEZPL010000804.1 GCA_023413605.1 Pseudomonadota bacterium | reverse complement strand
GCAGGTGCTGCAGCACCACGTCGTGCACGACCTGATCGTAGGCGCGCTGGAGGAAGGTGGAGTAGATCGCGCAGAAGGGCTTGAACCCCTCCGTCGCCAAGCCCGCCGCGAAGGTCACCGCGTGCTGTTCCGCGATGCCCACGTCGAAGCAGCGGCTGGGGAAGCGCTGGCCGAACAGATCGAGCCCCGTACCGGACGGCATCGCCGCCGTGATGCCGATGATGGCGGGGTCGGCTTCCGCCTCTTTGATCAGGGCGTTGGCGAAGACGCGGGTGTAGCTCGGCGCGTTGGACTTGGGCTTGGCCTGGGCGCCGGTGATGACGTCAAACTTCGCCACCGCGTGCAGTTTGTCGGCCGAGGCCTCGGCGGGGCCGTAGCCCTTGCCTTTCTTGGTGACGACGTGGATCAGCACCGGCTTGTCGTCCTTCGCGTCGCGCACGTTCTGCAACACGGGCAGCAGGTGGTCCAGGTTGTGCCCGTCGATCGGGCCGACGTAGTAGAAGCCCAGCTCCTCGAACAGCGTGCCGCCGGTGACCATGCCGCGTGCATATTCCTCCGCGCGCTTGGCGGCCGTACGCAGGGGGCGGGGCAGCTGGTCGGCCAAATCCTCCGCGATGTGGCGCAGGGTCAGGAAAGGCTTCGACGAAATCAGGCGCGACAGGTACGCGCTCAACGCCCCCACCGGCGGGGCGATGGACATGTTGTTGTCGTTCAGGATCACGATCATGCGGCTGTGGCCGGAGCCGATGTTGTTCATGGCCTCGTACGCCATGCCGGCGCTCATCGCGCCGTCGCCGACCACGGCGACGACGTGGTTGTTGCGCCCCAGCTTGTCCCGCGCGACCGCCATGCCCAGCCCCGCCGACATGGCGGTGGAGCTGTGCGCCGCGCCGAAGGGGTCGTACGTGCTCTCCGTACGTCTCGTGAATCCGCTCAAACCGCCGCCCATGCGAAGCGTACGGATGCGGTCGCGGCGTCCGGTCAGGATCTTGTGCGGGTAGCACTGGTGCCCGACGTCCCAGATCAGCCGATCGTTCGGGGTGTCGAACACGTAGTGCAGGGCCACCGTCAACTCCACGACGCCCAGCCCGGCGCCGAGATGCCCGCCGGTGACCGAAACGGCGCTGATGGTTTCCGTGCGCAGCTCATCCGCCAACTGGCGCAGCTGGCCGGGTTTCAGGGTGCGCAGGTCGGTGGGTGTCCTGATGCGGTCGAGAAGAGGGGTTTTGCTGGTCGGGGTCTTGCTTTTGATGGCCGGTGCCTATCCCCCATGCTCGCGCGCCTTTTTTCTGCATCTCATTCGTTGGCGAACATGCGCAGCAAGCCCGCGCGCTTTGTTGCAGCGTGCATCAGAAGATGAAATCCGGGATCGGGAGCCGCCAGTTTCCTGCAAGTATCATACAGTAACCTACCTTTGGGGCGGCGCGACCCATCCCAATCTGGCGTGTGACGCCACTTCGGGGACTCGCGCATGAAGGTGATCCTTGCCCAACCTCGCGGCTTCTGCGCCGGAGTGCAACGTGCCATCGACATTGTGGAGCGCGCCCTCGCCCTGTACGGGCCGCCGATTTATGTGCGGCACGAAATCGTTCACAACGGCCATGTCGTGGGGCGGTTGCGCGCCAAGGGCGTCCGCTTCGTGGACGACCTTGCCGAGGTTCCGACCGGCAGCGTCACCATCTTCAGCGCGCACGGCGTCTCCTCCGCGGTGGAGCGGGAGGCGGAGGGGCTTGGCCTGCGCGTCATCGACGCGACCTGCCCGCTGGTCGCCCGCGTGCATCTGGAGGCCATGCGCTATGTCCGCGGCGGGCACGAGGTCGTTCTGATCGGCCATGCCGGCCATGCGGAGGTGGTGGGCACGCTGGGCCGCATGGACGGCGGGCGCGCCCATCTGGTGTCGGACATCGCCGATGTGGACCGGCTGTCCGTCGCGGATCCGCAGCGTGTCGCCTACGTAACCCAGACGACGCTGAGCGTGGACGACACACGCGCCATCATCGACGCGCTGAAGGCCCGCTATCCGGCCATCAAGGGGCCGGACACCAAGGACATCTGCTACGCCACCCAGAACCGCCAGCGCGCGGTGCGCGACCTTGCGGCGCAGGCCGACGTGGTGCTGGTGGTCGGGGCGGCCAACAGCTCCAACTCCGTCCGGCTGTGGGAGATCGCGCGGACGGCCGGCGCCCCGGCCTACCGCATCGACGACGCCGACGGGCTCGACCCGGCGTGGCTGGAAGGGGCTTCGGTGGTCGGCATCACCGCCGGGGCCTCGGCGCCCGACGATCTGGTTCAGGGGCTGGTCGCCCGCATCGGCACGCTGTTCGACACCACCGTCACCATCCTCGACGGGGTGGAGGAGGACGTGCATTTCCGCCTGCCGCCCGAAGTCGCCCAGAATGTCGCCGGGCAGACGCAGACGGGCGCCCCGGAATCGGTTGGCCCTGAATCGGTGGGAGCGTAACGCGATGTCGGTCCCCATGATCCAGGCGGCCATGGTCGGCGCCTACGTCGTGCGCCAGCACCTGCGCGGCAACCGGCGCTTTCCGCTGGTGCTGATGCTGGAGCCGCTGTTCCGCTGCAACCTCGCCTGCGCCGGCTGCGGCAAGATCGACTACCCCGACCCGATCCTGCGCAAGCGCCTGTCCTATGATGAATGCATGGAGGCGGTGGACGAGTGCGGCGCGCCGGTCGTCTCCATCGCGGGCGGCGAACCGCTTCTGCACCCGGAGATCGACCGCATCGCCGCCGGCATCGTCGAACGACGGAAGTTCGTCTATCTCTGCACCAACGCGCTGCTGCTGGAAAAGCGGCTGGACCGCTTCACGCCCAGCCCTTTCTTCACATGGTCGGTCCATCTGGACGGCGGGCGGGAGGAGCACGACCACGCCGTCTGCCAGGACGGCGTCTACGACCGTGCCGTGGCGGCGATCCGCAAGGCCAAGGAGCGGGGCTTCCGCGTCAACATCAATTGCACCCTGTTCGACGGGGCGGAACCCGGCAAGGTCGCCGCCTTCTTCGACGAAGCCATGGGCGTGGGCATCGACGCCATCACCGTATCGCCGGGCTACGCCTATGAACGCGCGCCCGACCAGCAGCATTTCCTGAACCGCCGCAAGACGAAGGACCTGTTCCGGGCGATCTTCGAGCGCGGGCGGGGAAAGAAATGGCGCTTTTCGCAGTCGTCCTTGTTCCTCGACTTCCTGGCCGGCAACCAGACCTACCATTGCGCGCCCTGGGGCAACCCGACGCGCAACGTCTTCGGCTGGCAGCGTCCCTGCTATCTGCTGGGCGAGGGCTACGCCCCGACCTTCCGCGCGCTGATGGAGGAAACGGACTGGGACGCCTACGGCACCGGCAATTACGAGAAGTGCGCCAACTGCATGGTGCACAGCGGCTATGAGCCGACCGCCGTGGAGGACACCATCCGCCACCCGCTGAAGGCGCTGGCCGCGTCCCTGCGCGGGCCGCGCACCACGGGACCGATGGCGCCGGAGATCCCGCTCGACCACCAGCGCCCGGCGGAGGAGGTCTTCTCACGCCACGTCGCGGACACGCTGTGCCGGATCGAGGCCGAACGGACCGCCGCCGAGTAGCTCCCCCGGAAAGGCGCGGGCCGCCTTGCAG
>JAEZPL010000425.1 GCA_023413605.1 Pseudomonadota bacterium | reverse complement strand
TCCCAACCCCGGCCCAATCCCGGGGGCCAGTGTTATGGAAATGGAGAGCGAAGCGGGCCGCGGCAACATGCAGACGCGCGAAAGCCCGCCCCGGCCCAAATGGCCGAAGCGGGCGAACGCGACGTCCCGCCTGAACGGAACTTACTTGAACGAACCCTTCAGCAGCTCGACCTTCGACACCAGGGCGCGCAAGGCGCCGGCGTCCATGGTCACCTGCTGGGGCGGATTCGTGGTCGGGAAGGCCTTGGCGATGTCGTCCAGGTTGGCCGTCAGCTTGCCGTAGGCGTCCTTGTCCTTGGCGCTCAGCTCCTTGGAGCGGTCGGAGACGTAGCTGCGGGTGGCGAGGACGAAGCCACGCGCGTCCTGGTACTCGACAGGGTTGGCCAGCTTGCCGTCGTCGGTGAAGGCCTCCTTGTATTCGTCGGCAGCCACCGACAGAACGCCCGGCGCCACGGACATCGCGAAGCCCGGCGTCTTCTTGTCGGCGGCGGCGATGGCCTTGTTCACCTTGGCGAGCACGGCCTCCTGCTTGGCGAACACCTCGGCAGCCGGCTTCTTCTGCTTGACCAGACCGGCCAGTGCATTCAGATCGGATTCGAACTGCGGCAGCTTCTGCTTCTTCAGCTCGTCCTTGACCAGGGCGTAGATTTCCTCGGTCGGGTGCAGGTAATGCGGGGCGGCGTCGTCCAGGCGGCCGGCCTGGTACAGCTCCTGCCCGACGGTCAGATGGCCCTTCAGCATCAGAAGACGGCCGACCAGGGCCTCGCCCGCCGGGGCATTGGCGAAGACATCCTCCTCGTGGCCTTGCTCGCCACCCTCACCGCCTTCGCCACCCTCGCCGCCGGCCCCGTGCTGGTGAGCGGCCTGCGCCACCTGGACCGCGACCGGCGCGTGCTGGCCATGCCCATGCAGTTCGGCGGCGTTCGCCCCGGCGCCGAGCAGCGCGAAGGTGCCGATACCCATCCAAAGCTTGAGCGTCTTCTTATGCATGCGGAGGGTGCCTTTCGTGTGTGGTGTTCTGTGGCGAAGCAATGTCTCTCGCTTCGCTATACTGAAAATGCGAGTTAATCGCAATAGGCGCGGCGAGGCGAGGCCGGCCGCGGGTCAGGTTTCCGCCCACATGCGGGTCAGGTTGGATGCGGATTTGGTGATCAGATCGAATTCGACGGTCTTGCCCTGGGCCTGGAACAGGGCCCGACGCGCGCTGTCCAGGTCGAACAGGATCTCGCGCTTGCGCGGGTCGCGAATCATGCTTTCCGCCCAACCGACGACCGCCAGCCGCGCGCCGCGCGTCACCTCCTCCACCCGGTGCAGCTGGCCGGACGGATAGACGATCCCGGCCCCGGCAGGCAGCTTGAAGGCTTCCTCCCCCGCCGTGCTTTCCATGACCAGCTCGCCGCCGTCATAGGTCTCCGGATCTTCCAGGAAGACGGTGAAGGACACGTCGGTGCGGATACCGTGCATCACCGCGTCGTCCACATGGGTGCCGTAGCGCATGCCCGGTTCATAGCGGGACACGATCACGGGCGTCACCGCCTTGGGCCGGACGGCCATCTGGAACAGCTCGTGCCCGCGGATGCGCGCGGTCAGCCGTTCGCGCAGGGCGTCGATCACCGGGTTGCCGGAGGCGAGCTGGAGGTTGTCCTTCACCAGCCGGGCATGCCATCCGGCCGTCTTCTTCCCGTCCTGGAAGGTGGCGTCGGCCAGCGCCTCGCGCACGGCGCCGACCTCTTCCGGCGGCAACAGGTCGGCAATGCACAGAATCATCCGGTCGCTCCATACCCCAGGAATCGCGAAGAGTGTCGGGCGAATAGTATTGAGAGTTACTCGCATTAGCAATGCGTTGCTCGCGCGCTGGCCTGCCGCGCCAGTTTGCCGCGCTGGTTTGCATTGCGTTGCACGCAGGGGGTGAGCGGTTTCGGAACCCGATCGACCGCGCTTATGATGGCGGGGTGTGCGTGCAAAAGTCGCAGCCCAACGATAGGACGAGCGTTTCGTGCCCACCGATCAGCTTACCCCGCCTGCTGTCCCGTCCTCCGGCCCGGAATCGCCTCCCGCCCCCTTTGCGCTGTTGCTGGCGGAGGTGACCAGCGTGCAGGCGATCGCCACGCTGGCCGTTCTGACGCTTGCGACGGTGGCGCCTCTGGCCGCGGCCTCGCTCGGCGTGGGCGCGGAGGCCGTGGGCTACCAGATCAGCATCATCTACGGCGCCGCGGCGCTGATCTCCGCGGTCGCCGGGCTGGTCGTGCGGCGCTGGGGGGCCGGCACGGTCGGGGTGATCGCCATGGTTCTGGGCATGCTGGGCTGTCTGGGCCTCGCCACCGGGCTGTTGTGGGTCGCGGCGCTGGCGTCGGTGCTGATCGGGCTCGGCTACGGGCTGGTCAACCCGTCCTCCTCCCACCTGCTGAACCGCTACACGCCGCCGGCCCGGCGCAATCTGGTCTTCTCGCTTAAGCAGACCGGCGTTCCGCTGGCCGGCGTTCTGGCCGGGCTGCTGCTGCCGGGGATCGGCCAGATCGCCGGCTGGCGTGGGGCGGCGGGGGTGGTCGCGGCGCTGTTCGCGGTGCTGCTGGTCATCTTCGCACCGGGCCGCCGCGTGTGGGACGACGACCGCAAGCCCGGCCTGATCCTGCG
>JAEZPL010000390.1 GCA_023413605.1 Pseudomonadota bacterium | reverse complement strand
GCCGCAGCCGGCGCCGTCAAAGCCCGCCCCGGCGGCAGCCCCCGCTCAGGCCCCGGCTCCACAGGCGGCCAAACCCGCCGCCGCGCCGGCAACCCCTCCCGCTCCGGCCAAGGCCGCGCCGGGTGGCAACTGGCGCATCCAGCTCGCCGCCGTGCGCAGCGAGTCGGAAGCGGCGTCGGAGTGGAAGCGCCTGACCGGCCGCTATCCGGGCGCGCTGTCGGGCCTGTCGATGCAGGTCGTGAAGGCGGACCTGGGCGAAAAAGGCATCTTCTACCGCGTGCAGGGTGTCGGCCTCGACGAGGCCAAGGCCAAGGAGGCCTGTGCCCAGCTCAAGGCGCAAAGCGTGGGGTGTGTGGTTGTCCGTCCATAAGCCGTTCCAGGCCACCGTGAACACGGCTCCAGAGGCCGGCCGCCACCGTGCGGTCGTCTTCGGAGCCGCCGGCACCGCGCTGACCGCGGAGGAGCGGGCCTTCTTCCGCGACGCCGACCCGTTGGGCTTCATCCTGTTCCGCCGCAACTGCGAGACACCGGACCAGCTGCGCGCGCTGGTGGACGCCATGCGCGAGTCCGTGGGACGGGCCGACGCGCCGGTGCTGATCGACCAGGAAGGCGGGCGCGTGGCGCGCATGCGGCCGCCGCACTGGCCGTCCTTTCCCCCGATGCGGGCGTTCGGCGACCTTGCCGGGCGCGATGCCGAGGCCGGGCGGGAAGCCGCCTGGATCAACGCGCGCCTGCTCGCCCACATGCTGCTCGACGTCGGGGTGACGGTGGACTGCGCGCCGGTCTGCGACGTGCCGGTGGAAGGGGCGCACGACATCATCGGCGACCGCGCCTTTTCGCGCGACCCGGCGTGCGTGGCCGGTCTGGCCCGCGCGACCTGCGAGGGGCTGATGGCCGGCGGAGTCCTGCCGGTGATCAAGCATATCCCGGGCCATGGGCGGGCCTTCACCGACAGCCACGCCGAGCTGCCGGTGGTGGACGCCCCGCGCGAGGCGCTGGAGGCAACCGACTTCGCGCCCTTCCGCGAACTGGCCGACATGCCGCTGGGCATGGTGGCGCACGTGGTGCTGAAGGCCATCGACCCGGACGCCCCGGCCAGCACCTCCGCCACCGTGGTGCGGGAGGTGGTGCGCGGGGCGCCGATCGGGTTCGACGGGCTTTTGTTCAGCGACGACCTGTCGATGGGTGCGCTGGCGGGGGATATGACGTCCCGGGCGAAAGCCGTGCTGGCGGCTGGGCTGGATGTCGTGCTCCACTGCAACGGCGTCATGGAGGAGATGGTGGACGTGGCCGAGGCCGTGCCGCCGATGGGCGATGCCGCAGCGCGGCGCTGGGGGCGTGCCCGGTCGGCCTGCGGCGCGGCGCGGCCTGCGGCTGTCGGCGAACCTGACATCGGCGCACTCCGGGCGAGGCTCGCCGAACTTCTCGGCACACCGCTGGTGTAAGGAGGCAGGGCGTGGACGGCTTGATCGACCGCATACCGATGATCGTCGCGGTCGCCATTCCCGCGATTCTGGCCATCACGCTGCACGAGGCGGCGCATGGCTTCGTCGCGAAGTGGCGGGGCGACGACACCGCCTGGCAGCTCGGCCGCGTGACGCTGAACCCGTTCCGCCACATCGACCCGTTCGGCACGGTGATCCTGCCGGCGCTGATGTATTTCACCACCGGATTCGTGTTCGGCTGGGCCAAGCCGGTGCCGGTGAATTTCGGCCGCCTGCACCACCCGCGCCGCGACATGGTGTGGGTGGCGCTGGCCGGTCCGGGGGTCAACTTCATCCTGGCGCTGGTTTCGGCCATCCTGTGGGGCATGACGATCGGGAACGGGGGCATGGCCACATGGCTGCGCGCCATGTTGGAGGTGTCGATCCTGGTCAACGTCGTGCTGATGGTCTTCAACCTGATCCCGCTGCCGCCGCTGGACGGCGGCCGGGTGGCGGTGGGCCTGCTGCCGGACGCGCTGGCCTTCCCGCTGGCGCGGCTGGAGCGGTTCGGCATGCTGATCCTGCTGGGCGCCTTCTTCCTGCTGCCGATGGTCGGGCGGGAGATCGGCGTGAACCTCAACGTGATGAACTGGGTGCTCGGCCCGCCGGTCGATGCCGTGATCGACGTGATCCGGGTTCTCAGCGGCAATTCCTGACATGGCTGCCGCGGAAGACGAGACCCCGGAGAGCCCGGCCGAGCAGCTCGTGCTCGTGCTGGACGGGTTCGAGGGGCCGTTGGACATGCTGCTGGCGCTGGGGCGCGAGCAGAAGGTGGACCTGACCAGGATCTCCATCCTGCAGCTTGCCGACCAGTACCTCGCCTTCATCGCGGAGGCGCGCAAGGTGCGGCTGGAACTGGCCGCCGACTATCTCGTCATGGCGGCGTGGCTGGCCTACCTGAAGTCGCGCCTGCTGATCCCGGAGGTCGAGGACGAGGAACCGTCCGGCGAGGACATGGCCGCGGCGCTGGCTTTCCAGCTGCAACGGCTGGAGGCGATGAAGGAGGCCTCGGTCCGCCTGTTCCAGCGCCCGCGCCTGGGCGTGGACGTGTTCGGCCGCGGCGCGCCGGAAGATGTGGACATCCTGCGCAAGTCGGTGTTCCAGGTCACCCTCTACGACCTGCTCAAGGCCTATGGCGAGCACAAGAAGCGCCAGGAAGGCGGGGTCCTGCACATCGAGCCGGTCCGGCTCTATTCGCTGGAGGACGCCGTGCGCCGGCTGTCGGACCTGCTGGGCCGCATGCCGGACTGGGCCACCCTGTCCAGCTTCCTGCCGGAGGGTGTGCGCGGCACGCTGCTGACCCGATCCGCTCTGGCGGCGCACTTCGCGGCGACGCTGGAGCTGGCCAAGGCCGGGCAGGTGGAACTGCGGCAGGACGGCGCCTTCGCCCCCATCTACGTCCGCCGCGCCCAGCCGAGACAAGACTAGTTTCCGGCAGGAACAAAGATTTGCACCGATGATCCAGGACATCACCAACCCCGACGAGGTCGAGGCCCGAATCCAGAAGATGCGTCTGCTGGAGGCCCTGCTGTTCGCCTCCGCCGACCCGCTGGACGAGGACACGCTGGCCGGGCGGCTGGGGCGCGACACCGACGTGCCGGCCCTGCTGAACGAGTTGCGGGCGCATTACGCGCCGCGCGGCGTGAATCTCGTGCGCACAGGGGCGGGCTGGTCCTTCCGCACGGCCATCGACCTCGCGCCGCTGCTGCGGCAGGAGGAGGAGGTGTCCAGGAAGCTGTCCCGCGCCGCCATCGAGACGCTGGCGATCATCGCCTATCACCAGCCGGTGACGCGTGCGGAGATCGAGGCGATCCGCGGCGTGGCGACCAGCAAGGGCACGCTGGACATCCTGATGGAGAACGGCTGGATTCGCCCCGGCCGCCGCCGCGAGACGCCGGGCCGTCCGCTGACCTGGATCACGACCGACCATTTCCTCGACCACTTCGGCCTGGAGTCGCTGCGCGACCTGCCCGGCGTGGAAGACCTGCGCGCCGCCGGCCTGCTCGATTCCCGGCCGGTCCTGCTGGGCATCGCCGGGGGCGGCGTCGACGAGCCGGCCAGCGCCGGGGCGGACGAGTCCGAGGGCTGATCCGGTGTTCCGAAAATAAGAACAGTTTGCATCCCGGAGCCGGCGCGGTTACCTGGATACGCTGTATTGCTGGACCGCTGCCGACCGGGACTGCCATGGACCATTCACCCGTCATCGACGATCGCCGCATCGGAACGTCCACCGCCAGAAACGAAGCGCTGGCGCTCGACCGCGTCACGCACCGATATGGGCGGGTGACCGCGGTGGACGACGTCAGTCTGACCATCGGGGCGGGCGAAATCGTCTGCCTGTGCGGCCCGTCGGGCTGCGGCAAATCCTCGCTGCTGCGGATCGCGGCGGGCCTGGAGGCCTTGCAGACCGGCGCCGTCCGCATCGGCGGGCGGCTGGTCGCCGACGAGCGCGGGGCGATGCCGCCGGAAAAGCGCGGCGTCGGGCTGGTGTTCCAGGATTACGCGCTGTTCCCGCACCTGTCGGTGCTGGACAACGTGCGCTTCGGCCTGTCGGGCCTGTCCGGCGAGGCGCAGCGCCGCCGCGCGCTGGCCCCGAATCCGGCGGTTCTGCTGCTGGACGAGCCGT
>JAEZPL010000382.1 GCA_023413605.1 Pseudomonadota bacterium | reverse complement strand
CTTCCCGCCCATCCCCCAGACCGAGCTGGACAGCCTTGGAGAAGGCTAGGCCTTGGCGATCAGGTTTTTGGCGGCGAGGCCCGCCGTGGCGAGACGCCGGGCCAGCCGGGCATGGGCCGCCGGGTCGGCCGGCTTCGCCCAGTTGTGGCCGATGCGCGCCCAGTCCGGATCGTCGGACGGGATGCCCCGCGCGTCGAGGAAGCCGGCTTCGCAGATGAAGTACTGGTGCCGGTACGGGAACAGCCAGCCGCCTTCCGCCCGCAACGACTCCTCCGCTGTCTCAAGGTCGCGGAACCAGCGGTTCAGATAGGCGCTGCCGCGCCCCTCGAAGAAGCGCTCGGTGTCGATGGCCGGCGCTTCGAACCGGGACTTCAGGGCCAGCCAGGACGGAAAGCCGGCCTCCAGCGCCACGACGGTCAGCGCGTGCTTCAGCTGCCAGCGCGGTGACGCGGGCAGGACGGACAGGCGGCGCAGCGCGGATTCATCGCCGGCGCGGGCGGCCTTCAGCAGTTTTTGGGCCTGGATGCGGCACTCGGTCAGCGTGCCGGGAAGGGTGGGGTGGTTCCCCATGGACGGACTCCCGTTGTGCTCTGCCGCAACCCGATGTCTGGCAGCAAACGGTGGTCGGTCGGAACTGGGATTGTCCGGCCTTCGCGAAAGCGAAAACCGCGAGGGTGGCACCGCCTCTCTCGGGTGTGGGCGCCCCTCCGCACCCAGGCGTGAACGGTAGGGGCGGGAGCCTAGGCGGGTCAACTGTTATCCGGACTTTGCTGCCTTGCGGCGCTGGGAGCGGCATCGGTCAGAGCAGTGCTTGACCGTGTCCCAAACCCGTTCCCACTTTTTGCGCCATGAGAAGGGCCGGCCACAGGTGACGCAGGTTTTGGACGGCAGATGCTGCTTCTTGACGCCCTTCATTGGCCGTGCCGCTCATCCATGAAAAAGGCCTCAAGGAGGTTGCTCTCCTTGAGGCCTGAAGATTTGGCGGGCGCAGGCCCTTACGCCAGCCCCTTCTCCATCGCGCTCGCCAGACGGCGGGCGAAGGCGGCGGGGTCGGGGAGGGCTTCGCCTTCGACGATGCGGGCCTGGTCGAGCAGCAGCCACGCCGCGTCGTCCAGCGAGGTTGCTGCACCGCTGGCCTTCGCGCGCTCGGCGAGGCGCTTGATCAGCGGGTGGCCGGGGTTGACCTCCAGGATGCGCTTGGCGGCCGGGGCGTCCATGCCCAGCTGCTTGTGCTGCTTCAGCAGGCGCTCCAGGTGCATGTCCATGTCGTTCTCGTCGGCGACGAGGCAGACGGCGCTGTCGGTCAGACGTTCCGACGGGCGGACGTCCTTCACCGCGTCCTGAAGGGTCAGCTTCAGCAGGGCCAACAGGTCGGACAGCTCACCTTCGGAGGCCTTCTCCTCGGCCGGCTTGTCCTCGCCGCCCTGGATTTTGCCCAGATCGGCACCGCCGCGGGTGACCGACTTGAAGGGCTTGTCCTGGAAGCTGCCGACGGACGGCACCCAGAATTCGTCCACCGGGTCGGTCAGCAACAGCACCTCGACGCCCTTGGCCTTGAAGCCTTCCAGCTGCGGGCTGCGCTTCAGCGTCTCGATGTCGTCGCCGGAGATGGTGAAGATGGCCTCCTGGCCGTCCTTCATGCGGCCGACATACTCCTCCAGCGACACGAGGCCGTCACCGGCGGTGGTGCGGAAGCGCATCAGCTTCAGCAGCTCGTCCCGGTGCTCGTAATCGTCGTAGAGGCCTTCCTTAAGGACGGCGCCGAAATTCTCCCAGAAGGTCGCGTATTCCTCCGCCTTCTCGGTATCCTTGGCCTTCTTGCCCAGCTCCGACAGGACGCGGCGGGTGATGCCGGCGCGGATCTTGGCCAGCATCGGGTTGTGCTGCAGCATCTCGCGGCTGATGTTCAGCGGCAGATCCTCGCTGTCCACCACGCCGCGCAGGAAGCGAAGGTAGGGCGGCAGCAGGCCTTCCGCCGAATCGGTGATGAAGACGCGCTTGACGTACAGCTTCACCCGGTGGGCGCGCTTGGGGTCGAACAGGTCGAACGGCTTGGCAGACGGCACGAACAGCAGGTTCGTGAATTCGATGGCGCCCTCGGCCCGCCAGTGCAGGGTCAGCCACGGATCGTCGAAGGCGTGCCCGACGTGGTGGTAGAATTCCTTGTACTGGTCGGCGGTGATCTCGTTCTTCGACCGCATCCACAGGGCCGACGCGCTGTTCAGCGACTTGGCGTCATCGCCCTCCCCGAACAGGATCGGGATGGCGATGTGGTCGGAGTATTTGCGGACGATGGTGGCGAGGCGGTGTTCCTCAAGATACTCGTCGTCGCCGTCCCGCAGGTGCAGCTTGATCTGCGTGCCGCGCGGCAGGTCCGCCGCCTCGGCGATGGTGAACTCGCCCTTGCCGTCGGACAGCCAGCGCCAACCCTGCGTCTCGCCCGCCTTGCGGGTCAGCACCTCGACCTGATCGGCGACCATGAAGGCCGAATAGAAGCCGACGCCGAACTGGCCGATCAGGTTCACGTCCTTCTTCTGGTCGCCGCTCTTCTCGCTCTCCTTCAGGCTGCGCATGAAGGCCGCGGTGCCCGACCGCGCGATGGTGCCGAGGTTCTCGACCAGATCCTCGCGGTTCATGCCGATGCCGTTGTCGGCGACGGTCAGGGTCCGCGCTTCCTTGTCCACCAGCAGACGAACCTTCAGGTTCGGGTCGTCGGCCGACAGCTCGGGCTGGGTCAGTGCGGCGTAGCGCAGACGGTCGCACGCGTCGGAGGCGTTCGAGACCAGCTCGCGCAGGAAGACTTCCTTCTCGCTGTAGAGCGAGTGCGCGACGATGTCGAGCAGGCGGCTGACCTCGGCCTGGAAACTGAGCCGTTCCTCGGTCATGGATGCATCCTTGTTCGTTCTTGTGCGTAGAGCTTGTTCGTGGAGTGTCGAAGGACGGCGCAGATATGTGAAAGTGCGCCGTCCCATGCAAGAGCGATCAAGGGCGTTCGCAGCGACTTTCGCAACCGTCGCAGCGTATCCGGTGCTTGTATGCGATGCCGCTGGGAAATCAGAGCTTCTTCGACCCCTTCTTCGGGGCGGGCTCCGGTTCGGCTTCGGGCTCGGCACCGGCGCCGCCCAGCAGCGGGGCCATGTCGGCGCCGTTCAGCAGCATCTGGCCGGTTTCCGTCAGGTCGATCTTGTAGCTGCGGACGTCGTTGCCGGCCTCGTCCTTGCTCGCCTGCCCCATGGCCTGGAGCATGGCGATGACGCCCAGCGTGCTCTGCAACTCCTTGTCCGCCTTCTGGCCGGGCTTGGGTTGCAGCGCCTTGGCCGCGGCGTCCAGCCCGCGCAGCAGCACGGTCGCGCCGCCCACGGCGCCGTAGGCGCTGTTGGCCGCCATCCGCATGGACCCCGTCACGGTGCCGGAGGTGGCCGGCGTGTTCACCGCCAGCGTGTCGATGCGCAACTCGCTGCCGACTTCCGCCATGGCGCCGACAAGGCGGTTCATGATGGCCTCCGCC
>JAEZPL010000303.1 GCA_023413605.1 Pseudomonadota bacterium | reverse complement strand
AGCACGGCGCTCGCGATGCCAAGGCAACGTCTCACGCCGTCGGACGTTCCCTATGCCATGGAGTCGCGCACGCACCGGGCGCTGGCCGCCCTACTGTTGTGGACCGGACTGCTGTGGCCCGGCAGCGCCCCGGCGCAACAGGCCATGGTGCAACAGGCCATGGTGCAACAGGCCATGGTACAACAAGCGGTCGCCCTGGAACTCGTGCTGGCCATCGACGGGTCCACCAGCATCGAAGGCGGGCTGTTCGAATTCCAGCTGAACGGCCACGCGGCGGCCTTCCGCGACCCGAAGCTGGTGGACGCCATCACCGCGAGCGGCACGGGCATCGCCGTGACGGTCGTCCAATGGTCCGATCCGGCGGCCTTCCGGACGCTCATCCCCTGGACCGTCGTGGCCGATCCGGCCGGGGCCGCCCGCTTCGCGGCCGCCATCGACGCGGTGCCGCGCCAGCCCCTACGGGGCAGCACGGGGATCGGCGCCGCCATGCTGAACGCCGCCGGTCTGTTCCGTGGCGGCGGGGATGCGCGGCGGGTCATCGACATCGTCAGCAACGGCTACAACAACATCGGAATCCTGCCGGATCTGGCGCGGGACCGCGTCGTCGCCCAGGGGATCACCATCAACGGGCTCGTCATCCTGGACGAGGTGGCGTGGCTCGCGGACTATTTCGCGGCGCACGTCATCGGCGGACCGCACGCCTTCGTCGCCGTGGCCGACAGCCCGGCGAGCTTCGGCCGCGCCATCCTGGACAAGCTGATCCAGGAGATCACCGAGGATCGCCCCGCCGCCGTCCAGACCGCGGAGCGCCCCGATCCATAAAGCCGCTTAAAAAGTCGCTTGCTGGCCCTTCGCCAGACGGTCGAAGGCCTGGAGGCGCGCCAGCAGGTCCGGCATCTCCTTCAGCGGGACCATGTTCGGGCCGTCGCTGGGGGCGCAGTCCGGGTTCTCGTGCGTCTCCATGAAGACGGCGGCGACGCCCACGGCGATGGCGGCGCGGGCGAGCACCGGCACGAACTCCCGCTGGCCGCCCGACGTGGTGCCCTGCCCGCCCGGTTGCTGGACGGAGTGGGTGGCGTCGAACACCACCGGGAAGCCCGTCTCCGCCATGATCGGCAGGGCGCGCATGTCCGACACCAGCGTGTTGTAGCCGAAGCTGGCGCCGCGCTCGCACAGCAGCACCTTCTCGTTGCCGGAGGCGACGAGCTTGGCGGCGACGTTCTTCATGTCCCAAGGGGCGAGGAACTGGCCCTTCTTCACGTTCACCGCACGGCCGGTCTTGGCCGCGGCGACCAGCAGGTCGGTCTGGCGGCACAGGAAGGCCGGAATCTGAAGCACGTCCACGGCCTCCGCCACCGGGGCGCACTGGTCGGCCTCGTGCACGTCGGTGATGACCGGGCAGCCGAACCGCTCGCGGACCTCCGCGAAGATCGGCAGCGCCTTCTCCATGCCGAGGCCGCGCGCCGTGGCGATGGAGGTGCGGTTGGCCTTGTCGAAGGACGACTTGTAGATCAGCCCGATGCCCAGCTTGCCCGTCATCTCGACGAGCGCCGCCGCCGTCTCCAGTGCGTGCTCGCGGCTCTCCATCTGGCACGGACCGGCGATCAGCGTGAAGGGCCGGTCGTTGGCGATGGTCAGGTTGCCGATCTGGACGGTCTTGGCGGTGGTCATCCCATGCTCCCAAAAGCAATGCGAGAGGGCAATGCCCTCTCGCGCTTCCCCTTCCATCCCAGATAATGGGGATGCGGGTCAACCCAGATGCTGTTTGAAAAAAGCGGCCGTGCGCCCGTTGGCGAGGTCGGCCGTCGCCTGGTCGTAATGCTCGCCGCCGACGCGGGCAAAGGCATGGTCGACGCCGGGATAGACGTGGGCGGTCACGTTCGGGTTGCCCTTCACCGCGGCCAGAACCTTGTCCCGCGCCTCCGGCGGAACGAACTTGTCCTTCTCCGCGATGTGCATCAGCAGCGGCTTCCTGATGTTCGGCACCTCGCCGGTGAGCGCGTCGAGCATGACGCCGTAATAGCTGACGTTGGCGTCCGAATCGGAACGCGTGGCCATCATGAAGGCCAGCCGGCCGCCGAGGCAGTAGCCGACCGAGCCCGCCTTGCCCGTGCAATCCGGGCTCTGGCGCAGCCACGCCAGCGTCGCCTTCAGGTCGTCCACCGCCTTGTCCTGGTCCATGCCGTTCATCAGCTCGAAGGCCTTGTTCCATTCCTCCTGGGTCTTGTCGGTCAGTTGGATGCCCGGCGTCTGCCGCCAGAACAGGTCGGGGCAGACGGCCAGATAGCCCTGCGCGGCAAAGCCGTCGCACAGGTCGCGCATGACCTGATTCACCCCGAAGATCTCCTGGATCACCACGATCCCCGGCGCCGGACCTGCCCCGGCTCCCTTGGTCGGCTTCGCCACATAGGCGGAAAAGCTGCCGCCGTCCGCGGCTTGAATGCTGATGTCGCTCATGTTCCCTACCTCTTCTTTCTTTGATCCACGATTCCGTGGCGCCTCGATGCTTTGGCCGCAAAGCGAAAAACGGCGGCCGTAGGCTCGGCCGCCGTTCTCACTATACGCATTGGAACCCGGAAACAGGCGCGCGCGGGGGAGGCATCGCCTCCCCCATCCGGTCGTATCAGACCAGCCGGCTCTGCTCGATCGCCGCCTTGATGAAGGAGGTGAAGAGCGGGTGCGGGTCGAAGGGCTTGGACTTCAGTTCCGGGTGGAACTGCACGCCGATGAACCAGGGGTGGTCCGGGATCTCGACGATTTCCGGCAGTTCGCCGTCCGGCGACAGGCCGGAGAACAGCAGGCCGACCTTCTCCAGCCGATCCTTGTAATAGACGTTCACCTCATAGCGGTGGCGGTGCCGCTCCATGATGTCGGTGGTGCCGTAGACCTCGGCCACCTTGCTGCCGGGGACCAGCTTCGCCGGATAGGCGCCGAGCCGCATGGTGC